>JACIXS010000004.1 GCA_014360335.1 bacterium
TAGGATAGTTCAAGATATAGGAAGGGATCTATTAGAGTCACCTAAGGATAGGGTAGCTACCGAGATAACTCAAGGTATAGATAGAGGTATTCAGGATAGTAAGGGAAGGATAGATGCTACTAGGATAGTTCAAGATATAGGAAGGGATCTAGTAGAGACACCTAAGGATAGGGTAGCTACCGAGATAACTCAAGGTATAGATAGAGGTATTCAAGATAGTAAGGGAAGGATAGATGCTACTAGGATAGTTCAAGATATAGGAAGGGATCTAGTAGAGACACCTAAGGATAGAGTAGCTACCGAGATAACTCAAGGTATAGATAGAGGTATTCAGGATAGTAAGGGAAAACAAGAAGTTTTATCCTCTAATCTAGCTCAAGACAGATTAAATGCATTAGATATTTCTAAGAAAAGCAGGATGTCAGAGATAAAAGTAAAACTAGAAGAGATTAGTAAACTTGATGAGAAGACAACTTTCTCAGAAAAGATATCAAAGAATATTAAGTTTACTGAGAATGGAGATGGTTTTCATTTTACAGACTTAAGGACAGATCGAGAAGATTTATCTTTGTCCCATTTATCATCGAAGCAAGATGTGGATTTTAGGGAAGAGATAGTTAAATTAGTCTCTGATAGAATAGAAGAGAGAGATACTGTAAAAGAGGCAATATTAAAGTTACATCCAGACATTCCTGGAGAAGTAAGGGTTAAGATATTGTTAGAGGGGGAAAGATTATATGTTAGGCTATTAGTTTCAAATGATAATTTGAGAGATTTTATAGAAAGTAACTTGAGTAGTTTAAAAAAGAGCCTGGTAGAAAAAGGTTTTGAGTTAGGAAATGTAGATGTTTATGTGATGGGAAATAGTACCGGATTTTATGGAAGGAATAGAGATAGTCAAAATGTTTATTTGAATTTCTATCCATATAGAGATGAAAGAGAATCAATAGATAGGTCGGAAATAATGATAGAGAATATGGAAGGGAATTTGATAGACATTAGGTTGTAAGGAGGTGATATAGAGGTGGAGATCCCACTTGTGAGGACTATAAGTAGGATACTGGAAACTAGAGAAGCTACCGGTACGAGTAGTTTAACTCAAGCTAATAGCAGTAGTAGTGCTTCTACAATACTTAGTAAAGATGACTTTTTGGTGTTACTTCTTGCTCAGTTAAAAAATCAAGACCCTCTTAACTCTTTAAGCGTAGAAGAGTTTACCTCTCAGCTAGTTCAATTTTCAACCTTAGATACCGTTTTACAACAGTCTGAAAGTATCAATAGTTTACTAGATAAAGCACTAAGGATAGAGGCTCTGAATCTTTTGGGCAAAAGAGTAAAAGTTGGTGATAAAGTAGGTATAGTTTCAAAGATTACATTTGAAAATGGATCACCGAAAATCTGGATAGAAGGAGAGTCCTACGATATATCTCTTGTCTCAGAGGTGTTAACCGATGGTTAAAAAGGTTGAACCCTTTGGTCAACAGAGTATAGAAAAGATAAGAAAGAGCCATATCAATAATACTGAAGTTAGTTTTAGAGATATCTTCGAATCTAAACTAAGAACCAGTCAGATTAACGTATCCAAGCATGCCCAAGAGAGGATACTACTTAGAGGGATAGAAATAGGAGAAAAGGAGGTAGATGGAATAAATAAGGCTATTGAGTTGGCAGGATCGAAAGGAGTGAGAGATTCTCTAGTTATAGTAAATGGTAAGGCTTTTGTGGTAAATGTGCCTACTAGAACTATTATAACTGCTATTGAGGAGGAAGATTTGAAGAACAGAATATTTACTAATATAGATGGAGCGGTAATATTATAAAATCGGGGCTGGACCTCTATGAGGAGGCCCTTAAAAAGGAGGAGTTATTAAACTATGATGCGTTCGCTATTTGCCGGAGTGTCTGGTTTAAGAAATCATCAGATTCGTATGGACGTTATAGCTAATAATATAGCCAATGTAAATACTACAGCTTACAAGATGGCAAGGGTTACTTTTCAGGACCTATTCTATCAGACGTTGAGGGGAGCATCTGCTCCTCAGGGAGACATTGGAGGAACTGATCCTATACAGGTTGGACTAGGAATGATTATAGGAGGGATTAATACTATACATACACCAGGTAACTTTCAATATACAGGGAACCCCACAGATTTTGCCATTCAAGGAGATGGATTTTTTATAGTAACAGATGGAATTAAGAACTACTATACAAGAGATGGAGCTTTTAGTATAGGGTTAGATGGCAGTCTTGTAAATCCTAGCACAGGCTATAAGGTTTTAGGGTGGAGAGCCAATAATCTTGGTGTCATTGATAATAGTATGCCTGTAGAGCCTATAGTAATTCCTATGGGACAACAGATGATGGCAAGGGCAACATCAAACGTAAAAGTTATTGGAAATTTAGATGCTCAGAGTGATGTAGGGACAACATTTAGTGCACCAACAACGGTTTATGATTCTCTTGGGGTCTCCCACACATTAATCTTTACCTTTGAAAAAAACAACACAAATCAGTGGATGGTAACAGCCTCTATAGATGGAACTGATATAACTGATTGGTCAAGCACTATAGTGTTTAACAGTAACGGGTCGTATGATGCTTCTAACTCCGTGATAAATTCCCTAAATATACCTGCGTCCCTATTTAATCCTGGTGCTGCGGACCTTAATATTAATTCTGACTTTTCTAATATAACTCAACTTGGAGGAAGTACTAGCATAAGTGTATCCTATCAGGATGGCTATCCGATGGGTTCTCTTATAGACTTTACTGTAAGTACTAATGGAATCATAACTGGCATCTATTCCAATGGTTTAAACCAGGTATTAGGACAGATAGCCCTAGCAACTTTTGGTAATCCAGGAGGATTAACTAGAGTTGGGTCCAACTTATTTGAAGCATCAGTCAATTCTGGAGAACCTTTAATAGGATCTCCTAATACTGGTAGTAGAGGAAGTCTCTATATAGGAGCATTAGAAATGTCCAATGTAGACCTTGCGAGTGAATTTACCAATATGATAATCACTCAAAGGGGATTTCAAGCTAACTCTAGAGTTATAACTACCTCTGACGAGATGTTACAGGAGCTGGTAAATCTTAAGAGATGATACAGGTTACTCGTCTTAACAATACTAAGTTTGTTATAAATGCAGACCTAATAGAGATTATAGAGGCTCTACCTGATACTACTATTACCCTTACTACTGGGAAAAAGTTTGTAGTTAAAGAGAGTATTGAAGAGATTATGAGAAAGATTATTAACTATAGAAAGGCTATATATGGAGTTCTAGAAGAATACTAGGGGGTAGTGTGATGGATATAGCGACCTTTCTAGGAATTGTAGGTGGTATAGCTTTTATAATATTTGGGATGACTCAGGGGGGTAGTATATCTACTTTTATAGACCCCCCTTCTATGCTTATTACCTTTGGTGGAGCTATAATGGCTACCGTAACTAGTTTCAGGTTAGATCAAATACTTACTAGTATTCAAGTCTTAAAGGTGGCTTTCTTTGGTAAGACTCCAGATTACGAAGGTATGATAAAAACGCTAGTAAGCTTAGCAGAGAGGGCTAGGAGAGAAGGTTTGTTAGCTCTTGATGAAGAGATTGCAAATCTTGAAGATGATTTCTTAAAAAGAGGAATACAGCTTGTAGTAGATGGGGTGGACCCCGATTTGATAAGAAACATTTTAGAAACAGAGCTCTCTTTTATCGAGGAGCGACATAAAGTAGGTATAGGAATATTTGAAACTATGGCAGGTTTGGGACCGTCATTTGGATTGTTAGGGACAGTTATAGGACTTATAAGGATGTTACGGCAGTTGAATGACCCTTCAACAATTGGCCCTTCTATGGCATTGGCATTAGTAACTACATTTTATGGAGCATTTCTTGCTTACGTTATAGCAACTCCTATAGCAAATAAGTTGAAATTAAAAAGTTCAGATGAGTCTCTATTGAGAGCCCTTGAGATAGAAGGTATCCTTTCTATTCAAGCAGGAGAAAATCCAAGGATACTAGAACAGAAATTGCATGTATTTCTCTCACCTAAATTAAGAAAGAAAGTTCAGGAAGAGAGGGAGGTAGAAGAGATCTATGGCACTAAAGAAAAAGCCTGAAAATCCACCTCCTGGTGCACCTTTATGGATGACGTCTTATGGAGATATGGTAACACAGATATTAATATTCTTTGTTATGCTGTTTACCTTTTCGAGTATAGATGCAGCAAGATTTAGGGAATTAGCTATTTCTCTTCAATCTGCCTTTAAAGGAGGAACCAGTTTCCTAACGGGAGGACAAAGTATTACAGTGGAGAACTTAGGTCCTACTAGGGCTAATCTAGTACAACTTACAGAAGCAATGCATCAAGTTATAAATATAGTCGAGGCTTCTGGTCTAAAAGGTGCAGTTGAAACGAGCATAAATGAGAGAGGATTGGTAATAAGTATAAAGGATTCAACATTTTTTGATCTAGGAAAGGCTGACTTAAAGCCTAAATCTAAACAGATCCTAAACAGCATAGGGAAAGCATTAAAAGGACTTCCAAATCAGATAAGAGTAGAGGGGCATACAGACAATCTTCCAATAAATACGCCTCAGTTTCCATCTAATTGGGAACTTTCTACTGCTAGAGCTACAACAGTTTTAAGGTATCTAGTTGAGAATGTAGGATTATCTCCAGAGAAGATGTCTGCGGTGGGTTATGGTGAATTTAGACCACTATTCCCTAATGATACAGAGGAACATAGGGCTAGAAATAGAAGGGTAGATATAGTTGTTCTTTTAGAGGAAGCATCTAGAGGAGAGCCTCCAATAATGCCTGTAAAAGGAGTAGGTTCTGAATGAAGAAGTTGATAATTATAATAACTATTGGTGTGATAGTCTTGGTGGCTGGCGGAATTTTGGCGCTAAGATTTGTAACTGGTTCTAATGACTCTAAGAAAGAATCACCTATAGTAGTTCCTCTAAATAAAGAGATTCTTACTAATCTAGCCAAAGAAGGGAGTGATATGTTTCACTACATTAAGGTCTCTGTATCTCTTGAGGTTGTCAATAGTAATGCTGTTAAAGTTATAGAAGCAGAGATGCCTAAGATAAGGGATGAGATTATATCCGTATTTAATGGGACTAAGATTAATGAGTTTTCCACTCCAACCGGTATTGAACAGGTAAAGGCTCGTATTGTTCAGAGGATTAATCTACTGTTAAAGGCTAATTTGGTAAGAAAGGTTTTATTTACAGATATGGTGGTGCAATAGGGTGATAGTATGCCAGAGATACTTTCTCAAGAAGAAATAGATACCCTGTTATCTGCTCTGACATCAGGACAGTTAAAGGTAGAGGAGATAAAGGAAGAATCTAAAGAAAGAAAGATAAAGCCTTACGATTTTAGAAGACCTAGTAAATTCTCTAAAGATCAACTTCGAACTCTGGAAATGCTTCACGAAAGCTTCTCTAGGTCCCTATCCTTATACCTTTCAAGTAGGTTAAGAACAGTAGTTCACTGCAGTATAGCAGGTGCAGACCAGTTACCATACGGAGAATATATTCAGAGTGTTCCTATACCATCGTTTATAGTAGTCTATACTATGGAGACTCTTAACGGGACTGCTTTATTAGAAATAAGTAACAATATTATATTTAGTATGGTTGATAGACTATTAGGTGGTCCTGGAAAAGGAATAAAAAAGAATAGAGAGCTGACAGATATCGAGATGAGTATTATTGAAGATATAGTAGATAGGATTCTAGAGTTATTAGGAGAGGCATGGAGTTCTATAATAAACACCTCTCCAGTAAGGTCAGGCATAGAGACTAATCCCCAGTTCATACAACAGATCGTTCCCCTATCTTCTGTAGTAGCGCTTATATCGTTTTCTATCCAGATAGGAGATAGTGCTACTGGATTTATGAATCTCTGCATACCCAGTGAGATGTTAGAAGCTATATTACCTAAATTAAGTGCTAGACAGTGGTTTTCTAGGAGAGGCTCTAGGCAAGAAGAGATAATCCAAAGACTAAAGAGAAAGCTAGAGAATATAGAGGTTCCAATAGTTGTAGAACTAGGGACAGCAGAGATTACTTTTGAGGAACTTCTTAACCTGAAGGTAGGAGATATTATAAAGTTAAATACGCTGGTAATGGACCCCCTAATAGTAAAGGTTGGAGACCAACCGAAATACCTAGGTAGACCTGGAAGAGTTGGCAAAAATATAGGGGTAAAAATCTTAGCTAATGTACCAAGAGGTGAGTAGATGAAAACACTAAAAAGTATAGAAGATATATGGCTCTCCGCTATGAAGGCTTCCGCCACTACTCTATCTGCTTTAGTCGGAAAGAATATTTCTGTCTCAAATGTGGAAAGGCGTAGTATAGAAAAGATAGGCATGGAGGTCTTAGGGAAGTCATACATTGTTATAAGTAGTGGAATAAGCGAGATAAGTAAACTATTCTTCCTGATAGAAGATAGGGATGCATTAGCTATAGCTACTTTTATGATGGGAGAAGAAAATTTGATAACGGAGTTTAACGAGATCTCTTTAAGTGCTATCTCTGAGGCGTTTAGTCAAATGATTAGTGCTATGGCTCTTTCTCTATCTGAAATTATTGGAAAGAAGATACAGATAGAAAGCCCACAGGTCCTTCAGCTAGATGACAATGTAAGGGAGATGATATTCAAAGATGGATTCATAGGGTTTAAGTATAGATTCAGTCTTGAAGGTACCGATACCGCACTGTACCAGATAGTAGAGAAAGAAACGGAAGAAAAATTTAAGTCTATATTATCTGTAGAAACTACGAATAATAAAAAGGAAGAGATTAATGAAAGTAAGATATCAGTAGTAGAAGATACAACTACAACTGTTCAGCCTGTAACCTTTCAACCTTTAAGTCCATCAAAAGAGAAAGAAGAGAAGGTTGGTAATTTGGATCTACTAAAAGATGTTCCTATTCAGGTCTCTGTTGAACTAGGTAGGACTAAGATATTAATAAAGGATTTGTTAGCATTGTCTTCAGGTTCTATAATAGAATTAGATAAACTTGCAGGGGAACCTGTAGATATATTAGTAAATGGAAAACTTATAGCTAAAGGAGAGGTAGTTGTGATTGATGAAAATTTTGGAGTTCGTATCACTGAAATACTAAGTCCAGAGAAAAGATTGGAGGAGGAGCAATGAGTAAAAGGATCCTAATAGTTGATGATGCTGCTTTTATGCGAATGATGCTAAAAAATATTTTAACCCAAAATGGATATGAGATAGCTGGCGAAGCATCGAATGGGCTTGAGGCAGTAACTCTTTATAAAGAACTTAAACCTGACCTAGTGACGATGGATATTACTATGCCTGAGATGGATGGAATTACTGCGGTAAAGGAGATAAAGAAGATAGACCCTGAGGCAAAGATTATAATGTGTAGTGCTATGGGACAACAGGCTATGGTGATAGAGTCTATCCAGGCCGGAGCAAAGGACTTTGTAGTAAAGCCATTTCAGCCAGATAGGGTTTTAGAGGCGGTGAAGAAGGTTTTGGGATGAGTCATAGATGGTAAGGTTTTTTCTTGCTTTTTCGGTAATACTTATATGTTTAATAGGATTTTGGTGGTTTATAAGGAACAGAAGAATTCCATGGGTAAAGTCATCTTCTAGAGAGTTAAAACATATAGAGGGCCTTTACCTAGGAGCAAATGCTTTTTTACATATTGTGAAATATAAAAATAAGTATTTTTTAATAGGGTGTAGCCCGAACAATATAGTGCTTTTAAAAGAATTCGAAGATGAGAGTTAATCTAAGAAGGGTAGTTAGCTTCCTAATTGTTATATTTATTTTCTTCTTTATAGAGAATTATTCTATTGCTCAAGAGTTACCTACGCTTAGACTTGAGGTAACCCCTTCAGATAAACCGCAGGATGTAGCGGGAACCTTACAGCTTTTGGGAATAGTAACAGTATTGGCACTAGCTCCCTCTATTGCAGTTATGGTAACATCTTTCACCAGAATTATAGTAGTATTGAGTTTCTTAAGGTCTTCATTAGGAACCCAACAGATACCGCCAGGACAGGTTATAACAGCTTTAGCCTTATTCTTAACATTTTTTACAATGTTTCCTACCTTTTCTCAAATAGAAAAGTTAAGTTGGCAACCCTATATTAAAGGGGAAATAACCTTTCAAGAAGCTATAAATAGAGGAGTAAAACCATTGAGAGAATTTATGTTTAGACAGACAAGAGAAAACGACTTGGCATTATTCGTAAAACTTTCCAAAATACCAAGACCCAATACAAGAGATGATGTTCCTACCTATGTGCTTATCCCTGCATTTATGATTAGTGAGCTCTCTACAGCGTTTCAGATGGGTTTTATGTTATATCTACCCTTTCTGGTTATAGATATGATTGTTGCTAGTATACTAATGTCTATGGGTATGCTTATGTTACCTCCTGTAATGATCTCTCTACCATTTAAGTTACTTTTATTTGTACTTGTAGATGGATGGTCTCTAGTTGTAAATTCTTTAGTCCAAAGTTTTAGGTGAGATGAATGACCTCGGGAGAGGCACTTGCTCTTATAAAACAATCATTGATAACTGTTATCATAGTAGGAGGACCAGCCTTAATAGCAAGTTTAGCTGTAGGTATCCTCATTAGTCTATTTCAATCCTTAACCCAGATACATGAAGCAACATTAGCCTTTGTTCCCAAGATTCTCGTAGTCTTCCTTGTTCTTATAGTATTAGGTGGATGGATGCTTAATATCCTAGTAGACTTTAGTAGAGAAGTCCTTACTAAGATGAGTGGTGTTCTACCATGATTAATATTTCAATACTACAGATAACTAGCTTTCTACTTATATTTCTTAGGATAATTGCAATAGTTTCAGTCTTTCAACCTTACAGTATGAGGGTTATACCCATATCTGTAAGGTTACTTTTAGCCATTGCTGTAAGCGTTATTCTATTACAGCTTTATAACTTAAAAGAACTACCAGAGACAAATATGTTAATAGCGTTTGGGATAAAGGAAGTAATTATTGGTCTTGTTATTGGATTTCTTGCCAATATAATCTTCTATCTGTTACAGATAGTAGGACAGATTATAGACTTTCAGGTGGGTTTAAGTCTTGCTAATATAATTAATCCTGCTTTTGATGTTCAGGTTTCTCCCATAGGGGACTTACTCTTTGTATTAGGTATATTTATCTTTCTAGTAAGTGGAAGTTATCTACAGATTGTAGAGGCTTTATGTTATAGTTTTAATATTGTCCCTTTAGGCAGAGTAAACTTAAGTGACTATGTATTTTTAGATGCCTTTAAACTTCTTGGTAACTTTACCTTACAGGTAGCTTTGAGGTTTTCAGCTCCTATAATTACTACTATGCTTTTAGTAGATATAATAATTGGAATTATAGCTAGGACTGTTCCCCAGATTAATATATTTATAATTGGTTTACCTTTAAAGACAGGACTAGCATTTTTATCCCTACTAGTGATTATAGGCAGTGTTCCAGACCTTATTAATAGAGAATTGCCTTATTTAATTAGAGAATTGATATCTATAATGAAGGGGTTTAGATAGATATGCCTGATGGGGAAAGAACAGAACAAGCGACTCCGAGGCGGAGAGAAGAGGCAAGAAGAAGAGGACAAGTAGCTGTAAGCCATGAGTTGCTTTCTGCTATAAGCTTTATCTCTGGAATAATGATAATCGCTTCTCTTCTTCCCACATTTTATAGGCAGTGTATGTTATTATTTAAAAATTATGTAGGAAATATGTATATGGGGGAGGTAACTGTACAGAAGATACAGAAGATAATGATAGGTATAAGCTATCAAGTATTTCTACTCCTTATTCCAATTCTTGGAATAATATTTGTAGTAATACTGTTAGTGGGTTTTGTGCAAACTGGGTTTCTCTTTTCCTCAGAAGCTATTACTCCAAGATTATCTAGAATAGATCCACTAATGGGTATAAGAAGGATATTCTCAAAGAGGGCATTAGTAGATATTTTAAAAGCTATTATGAAGATTATTATTCTTAGCTATTTGGGTTATACCTTTACTAGAGGTATAAGTATGGCTACCTTCTCCCTCTGGAAGACCTCTCTATCTGTCAGTTTAGATTTTGTAGTTGATAATATTCTTAAGTTTTCACAACAGGCAGGCATAGTTCTATTGGCTATAGGGGTACTAGACTATATGTTTCAGAGAAGAGAATTTGAAGCTAGTATAAGAATGACTAGAGAAGAATTGAAAGAAGAGCTTAAAGAAACTGAAGGAGACCCCCTTATTAGAAGTAGAATAAGACAGAAACAGAGGGAGATAGCTATGAGAAGAATGATGCAAGAGGTAAAAAGGGCTGATGTAGTTATAACTAACCCTACAGAATATGCTATCGCTCTAAAATACGATGTAAAAAGGATGAGTGCTCCAATAGTAGTAGCAAAGGGAGCTAGGCTTATGGCTGAGCGTATAAAAAATGAGGCTAGAAGGTGGAATATACCTATAGTTGTGAATCCTCCTCTTGCTCAGATGCTCTATAAACTGGTAGATATAGGGGAAGAGATTCCTCCGAGGCTTTACCAGGCTGTAGCGGAAGTGTTAGCATATGTGTATAGAAGACGTGGGAGACTAGTATAAGATGGAAGGAATGAAGTTAGGTAGAATATTAAAGTATAGTGACCTTTCTCTAGCTGTAGGGATAATACTTATAGTTATAATGATGATGGTTCCTCTGCCTCCTTTTCTTTTAGATGTTCTTCTGACACTTAATATAAGCTTCTCTCTATCTCTACTCTTGATAAGTATATATGTGAAAGAAGCTATAGAGATTAGTACCTTTCCATCGATACTATTATTCGCCACACTTTTTAGGGTAGCACTAAGTATATCAGCAACTAGGCTTATTTTACTCAATGGTTATGCAGGAGAGGTGATAAACGCATTTGGAAGATTTGTAGTCGGAGGAAATTATATAGTTGGTTTGGTGATATTCTTGATACTAGTTATTATTCAGTTTGTAGTAATTACGAACGGAGCTCAAAGGGTAGCAGAGGTTGCTGCTAGGTTTACATTAGATGCTATGCCTGGTAAACAGATGAGTATTGATGCAGATTTAAATGCAGGACTTATTACTGAAGAAGAAGCCAGAAACAGAAGAAGACAGATAGAACAAGAGGCAGATTTTTATGGAGCTATGGATGGTGCTAGTAAGTTTGTTAGGGGAGATGCAATAGCTGCGATAATAATAACTGCAGTAAACTTCCTAGGCGGATGGATGATAGGGGTTCTCCAAAGAGGTATGGACTTTAGAGGTGCATTAGAAGCTTATGCTTTACTTACAGTAGGAAATGGCCTAGTAAATCAGATATCTGCCCTATTAGTATCAACAGCTACAGGTCTAATTGTTACTAGAGGGGCGTCTGAAGAAAATCTTGGTATAGATTTTTCTAGACAGGTCCTATCTAATAGTAGAGTAATGGGTATAATAGCCGGGGTTCTTTTCCTTTTGGGTTTGGTCCCAGGCCTACCTAAGCTTGTATTATTCCTTTTTGCCATACTTATGGGAGGATTATCTTATATACTTAAGAGAATACCGGTTAGAGAGGAAATTAAAGAGGAAAAGCCTTCTCCTATTCAGAGTGTAGAGACAGTAATGCCTCTAGTATCTGTTGACCCTATGGAGCTAGAGATAGGTTATGGACTAATTCCTATTGTAGATAAAACCCAAGGAGGAGAATTATCCGATAGAATCACTATACTTAGGAAACAGATAGCTCAAGAATTAGGTATAATAGTCCCTCCAATAAGAATAAGGGATAACATACAGTTGAGACCAAATAGTTATATAATAAAAGTAAGAGGAATAGAAGTAGCTAAAGGTGAGGTTTTACCTGGATATGTGATGGTATTAAATCCTGAAGGATTAAATATTGAGGGAATAGAGTTTAAGGAGCCTATATTTGGTCTACCTGCCAGATGGATTCCTATGGAAGCTAGGAGATTAGCAGAGAGTAAAGGCTATACCGTTATAGATTGTTCTGGTGTTATAGCAACCCATTTGACTGAGATAATAAAAAGGTATGCAGATGAGCTTTTGACTAGGCAGGATGTTCAGAGACTTTTAGATGTGATAAGGCAGGATTACCCCTCTGTTGTGGACGATGCTCTCAGCCAGTTATCATTAGGAGAGATACAGAGATTACTTCAGGTATTACTTAGAGAAAGGGTCCCGTTAAGAGATTTGGTTTCCATCTTAGAAACCGCTTCTGATACCGCTAGAGTTACCAAGGATTTAGAGATAATAGTACAGAGGGTTAGAGAAAGATTGGGAAGGATGATAAGCAGAGAATTGGCTACTCCTGAAGGTGTATTACCAGTTATATTAATAGAACCAAAGACTGAAGAAAAATTAGTTTCGAATCTCTTTAAGACAGACCAAGGGACTGTCTTATCTATAGATCCTAATTCCTGGCAGAAGCTTATAGGAAAGCTCTCTAGTTTCATAGATGAGGGAGCAAAAAGAGGTTTTCAGCCAGTTATAGTTACCTCCTCTCAGTTGAGACTTCCTCTCAAGAAGCTTTTAGATAGGGCTATACCACAGATATCGGTATTATCTTATAATGAAATAGATAACACACTGAGTGTAGAAAATATAGGAGTAATCTCACTATGATTGTAAAGAAATTCTATGGTAGAACTGTAGAAGAGACGATAAAAAAGGTTAGAGAAAATTTAGGGGAAGATGCTACTCTGCTTCTGGTACAGAAAGTTAGAAAGAAGGGACTTAGAGGACTTTTAGGGGCTACAGAGATAGAAATTACTGCAG
>JACIXS010000040.1 GCA_014360335.1 bacterium
AAGGTGTGGTTATAAAGGAAAAGAAGGCTCGGTGGTAAAAGAGCGGAGGGGAAACACCCGTTCCCATCCCGAACACGGAAGTTAAGCCCTCCAGCGCCGATGGTACTATAGGGGGGACCCTATGGGAGAGTAGGCCACTGCCGAGTTTTTATGTTTGAAAGGGGTGAAGAAAATTTCACAACAGATTAAATATAGAGAAATTTTTTCTATTATCCTTATTGTCTGTGGTTTTATTTTTTTATCCTATGAATTTTCTTTTTTAAAAATTAGAATAGAAGAAATCAATAAAACAAAAAAGCTCCTTGAGGGAAAAGAGGTTTTTTATATCTCCGAAAGGGCAAAATTTGAAGTATCCAAAGAGAACATTTCTGTAAAATCTGCTAAGGTAAATGTTCCTTATAAAAAGGAGTTTTCTTTAGCGTTAGCTAGGTGGCATCTGGAAAAAGAGAGAAAACAGATTCCTTTTGCTGCTTATAGAAAGTATACCACTTCTATCCCTTATGGGGCAACGAGGACTGAACCAGGTAAACCAGGAGAGGTTGAGATATATTGGAGAGTATATAAGAGGGGAAATCGGATATTAGATAAACAGAAATTTAAAGAGGTTGTTATCTCTAGGCCTAAACCGCAGATAGTCTATATTGGTAGAGGTTATATGCTTGCCTCCAGAGGTCAGTTTGCTGGAAAGCCTTATCTTGATATGATAGCAACTGCCTACGACCCAGGTCCTAGGAGTTGTGGGACGTATGCTGATGGCTATACTTCTATTGGTTTAAAGGCAGGTTATGGGGTTGTTGCTGTTGATCCTTCTGTGATTCCGTTAGGAAAGAAGCTCTATATAGAGGGATATGGTTATGCCATAGCAGGAGATGTGGGTAGAGCTATAAAGGGTCTTAGGATAGACCTTGGGTTTGATACATATAGAGAGGCAATAAATTTTGGTGTCAGAAAGGTTAGAGTATATATACTCAATTAAGCCTAAAAAATCTCTAGGACAACACTATCTTAGAGATAAATCAGTCCTTAAAAGGATTGTAGACTCCCTAAATCTAACAGGGAAGGAAGTTGTTTTAGAAATTGGTTCAGGCCATGGAGAGTTGACATTTTTTCTCGCTCAAAAGAGTAAGGAGGTCTGGGCGGTAGAGATTGATCTTCCCAGTGTTTATCTTTTAAAAGAAAGACTAAAAGATTTTGACAATGTTAACATCATACACGGAGATATCTTAGAATTTCGAAGTGATTGCTTTTTTGACCTTATAGTTGGAAATATTCCATACTATATAACTGGGATTCTTATAGGGAGTTTGAGTGAACGTTGGAACTACAAGAAAGCAGTTTTTACACTCCAACGTGAGGTTGGGAAAAGATTAACAGCTCAGCCTGGCACAAAAGAGTATGGTGTATTAACTTTAGCAGTGTGGTATAATCATAGAGTAAAGATACTTTTCGACATACCTAAGGAATGTTTTTATCCTGTACCAAAGGTAGATAGTGTAGTAGTAGAGTTAGATAGAGTTGAGAATAGAGAGGTTAATAAAAGTTTTTTTATGAAGGTAGTTAAGTCTGCTTTTAGTAGTAGACGTAAGATGTTAAAAAATGTTTTATTAGATCTAGGTTTAGAGAGAGAAAAGGTGATTGAAATATTGCAGACTCTAGGGATTGACCCTAGAAGAAGAGGGGAGACTCTATCCCTAGAGGAATTTTTAAGTCTTTCAAGAAGGATATATGAAGTTACTCTCTCTGGCTAAACTTAATCTATATCTAGAGATAATTGGGAGAGAATCGGATGGATACCATCAGATAGAGAGTATAATGCAGACTATATCTCTATCTGATAGGGTAGAAGTGGAGCCATCTGATACACCAGGTATTTTTGTTTCTTCTAACCTTCCTTCTCTACCTACAGATGAGAGAAACTTGGCTTATAAGGCAGCTAAGCTTTTTATAGAAAAATTTGGCTGGATATCTGAAGGAGTGAAGATTATCTTAGAGAAAAATATTCCGCTTGCTAGTGGGATGGGTGGAGGAAGCAGTAATGCTGCTACTGTTTTAATAGCTATGGCTATCATGTGTGGCATAGATATCTTGAATTCTTTCATGTTAGAGATAGCCTCCCGTATTGGTTGTGATGTTCCATTCTTCCTATATGGAGGAACCGCTATAGCAAGAGGAAAGGGGACTGAGATTACTCCTCTTCCTCCACTTGAAGGCATCCCTGTATTAGTTGTAGTGCCTGATGTTGAAGTCTCTACTCGTTGGGCTTATAAGAATATCGTAGTTCCTCTCTATCCTTTCAGAATCCCTTCGATACTACTAAATATACTGAATAAAAATAACAAAATAATAGATATAAAGGAATTAAATAGATTCCTTTTTAATAGGTTTGCTAGCCTTATTCTGAAGATACCAAAGGTAAAAGAGGCAAAAGATATCTTAGAGTCGTTAGGTGTAGAGAATGTAGCTCTTTCTGGTAGTGGTCCAACCTTGTTCTCTTTACAAGAGGATAAAGAGAAGTGCGATAGGCTTGCTAAGATATTGAGAGAGAAATTTAATCTTAGAGCCTTTAGTGTTGAGTTAGCTAGAGGGTTAATCCATGTATAAAGCTGTAGTTATGGCTGGAGGAGGAAAAGAAAGTCTAAAAGCGTTTAATAATCAGAATGTTACCAGTAAAAGTGCTTTGCCTGTGCTTGGTGAGCCAATGGTCTCTTATGTTTTATCTGCTTTAAAACAGACTAAGAAAGTAGATAAGATTCTCTATGTAGGAGATTTAGAACCTCTTTCAAGGATACCTACAAAAGTAGATTATACTCTTCCTGATTTTGGTAATCTATTTTCCAATTTGATAAAAGCTCTAGAATTCTTTAAAGATGAGCGTCAGGTACTTATATTAACCTCGGATATCCCTCTAATTAAGTCATATATGATAGATGATTTTTTATCTAGATGCGATAGGTCTGCTATCTTTTGTTATTCTTTTACAAGAAAAGAGGACCTAGAAAATCTATTCCCTAATGCCCATAGGACATATGTTAGACTAAAGGAGGGTTATTTTAACGGAGGAAATCTTATGTTAGTGAGCCCCTCCCAGGTTCTAGCTAAAGTAGAACTCTTGGAGAAAATAGTGTCCAATAGAAAGAATCCTTTCTATCTAGCGAAGCTTTTTGGTTTTACAGGTATAATAAGGTATATATTTGGAACTCTTGATATCTCTACTTTAGAACTGAAGGCTTCTAAGATATTAGGAGGAAGGGCACAGGCTGTTTTGATGGAATATCCTGAGATAAGTTTTGATGTTGATGACCAGATACAGTTAGAGTTTGTGGAGGAGAGACTTGGCAAGCAGGTTGTCTAGACAAGAGAGATTAATTATACTCTCTCAAGAGCTTATAAAGAGGTCAGGAGAACTTGTCTCTCTAGACGAATTAGCTGAAAAGTATAAGATAGCTCGTTCTACAATAAGCGAAGACCTCTCTCTAATAAGAGAAGCTGTAGAGGCTTGGGGAACGGGTGAGGTTCAGAGTAGCTCAGGAGTAGGGGGAGGTATCAGGTTTGTTCCTATAATAAATTCAGATGAAGCTAAAGCATTTCTTCAGAAAGTCAAAGAGAGACTAGAAGAAAAGGGTAGGGTTTTACCAGGTGGGTTCCTTTATACGACTGACCTTTTTAATCATCCAAGCATTACCTCTAAGTTTGGTGAGATCTTTGCTACAGTATTTAGTAACTTAAGTCCGGACGTTATAGTCACTATGGAGACCAAAGGAATCCCTACCGCCATGATGACTGCTAGGTATATGGGGTTACCTCTTGTTATTATAAGGAGAGAAAATAGGCCTACCGAAGGTCCTACCGTATCTATCAATTATATTTCGGGTTCTACCCAGAAGGTTCAATTGATGACTTTGGGTAGAAAGGCTCTTGAGGGAAGAGAAAGGGCTATATTTATAGATGACTTCTTAAGAGGAGGAGGAACAGTAAGGGGAGCTATAGCGCTATTAAAAGAGTTCAATGCGCAAGTAGTTGGAGTAGGTATAGTTATCTTGGGTTCTCCTAAGGTAAGAGAAGCCTTTTCTATTCCTATCACATCCCTGTTTGTTTTAGAGAGCATTAATGAACTTACTAGTGAGGCTAGATTAAGTTTTTCTGATTCTATATCTGAATTCTTTAATTGGGAAGGAAAAGAATAGGAGGTAAAATATTAATGACAGTAGAAAATCAATCTCAAGAGATCCATAAAGAACATACCTTTAGTAGTAAGTGGTTCTGGATATTAGGAATAATTATAGGATTACTAATTGCCTCAAATATAATTATTTACCTTTGGTTTAATTCGCCTTCTAGGTCTGCTATAGTCTCAGTTAATGGAGAGATAATTAGGAAGGATGAGTTTATAGAGGCGGTAATGGACCAAGGAGGTAAAAACGTTTTAGATTGGCTTATAGAGAGTAAACTAATTGCTCAGAAGGCAAAAGAAGAGGGTATATCTATATCTGATGAAGAGATTGAAAGTAGGATATCTCAGCTTAGAGATACTTTTGGTTCTCAAGAGAAGTTTACTTCGTTCTTATCGCTTTATGGTTTGACTGAGGAATCTCTAAAGAAACAACTTGTTCCTAGATTACTAGCAGAAAAAATTATGATGAAAGATAGAACTATAACTGATAAGGAATTACTTGACTACTTTAATAAGAATAAGAGTTCCTTTGATGAAAAAGAGCAGGTAAAAGTGAGACATATATTGGTTAAGACCTTAGAGGAAGCCCAACAGATTGAGGAAGAACTGAAGAAGGGGACAGACTTTGGTAAATTAGCTCAAGAGAGGTCTATAGATACCGCTACTAATACACAAGGTGGAGACTTAGGTTGGGTGGCTAGAGGTGTTCTAGATCCTGCCTTAGAGAAAGTAGTGTTTTCGCTTAATGCAGGGGAGAGGACATCAATAATCAAGACGTCTTTTGGTTACGAGATAGCAGAGGTTTTAGATAAGAAGTCTGCCAAATCAGTAACATTTGAAGAGGTAAAGGATAAGGTTAGAGAAAGGTATATAGAGGATATCGTTCAGAATGAGTACTCTAATTGGATTCAGGAGTTAAAGTCTAGTGCTGATATTGTCTACTATGTAGATATAAAGAAATGAGATTAGATGTATTCTTAAAAGTATCTGGTTTAATCAAAAGACGTACAATAGCAAATGAACTGTGTGATAGAGGTTTGGTTCTAGTAAATGGAACTAAAGGGAAAGCTGGAAGAATCATAAAGGAAGGGGATATAATAGACCTTAAAATAGGTAGATATTCTTATAAAGTAGAGATTCTTTCAATCCCTGAGAAGAAGGTTAATAGACTAGGAGAGGAGAATTTCCGTATAATAGAGAAAATCGAAGAAGATATAGATGCATAAGATTAAAGATTCTTTTAAGAAAGACTTGTTTTCTACCATTTTTGTTGGCATCTTTCTTGCCTCTACTATGCCATTCTTTGGAGTGATAGCTAGGAGGCAGTTTTCGGCGTCTCCTTTTCACTTATCAATCATATCTTCTGCGTCTGGAATTGGTCAGCTATTCACCTTTTATTGGGGATATGTAATAAGGAATAGGAAAGATAAGCTAAAAATGGTAGTAATGCCAGGAGCCTTAGCTAGAAGTGTATTTCTCTTTACCCCACTAGTGAATTCTATTACCGTATTCCTTGTTCTTATACTCATTTATCAAGTTATTTCCTGTATATCGACTCCTGCCTATGTAGAGGTTATAAAAGCTATGTATCCTGATATTTTAAGAGCTAGGCTTATGGGAATAGTGAGAATGGTTAATAGTTTAGTAGTTATAACAGTTACTCCTATAGCTGGAAAACTAATATCCTCTATAGGTTTTAAGTGGACATTCTTTTGGGGAGCTATATTTGGTATCCTTTCTAGTTTGATATTTAGCAAGATAGAGCTAAGGCAACATTATATTGATTCTACTAGTTCTTACGTTCCTATTAAGTCTATATTAGCTATCCCATTCATAGATAAACGTTTCGGTACTTATCTGGCTATATTTTTTATGTATGGTCTCGGTAATTGGCTATCGAATCCGATATATCCTATTGTACTTGTAGATAGGTTGAATGCTACTTCTCTGCAGGTTGGATTTATTTCTACTGTTTCTTCTGGTATCTCTGCCATCTCTTACGTCTTCTGGGGAAGATATATAGATAGAGAAAACCCTATCCATGCTCTTGCTATAGTATTTCTTTTAGATTTCTTAATACCACTTGGTTACCTTCTAGCTTCCATAAAACCTATGTATTTATTTGTAATATGTTCTGCTGTAGTGAGTGGAGTAGCTAACGCTGGAATTGACCTAAGTGTTATGAATGCAATTATGAATATTGCACCAAAGACAGAGATAGCTAGCTATATGGCATTACATTCTACCTTTGTAGGCATAAGAGGAGTACTAGGTCCCTTTTTAGGTGCCACTCTTTATTCATTTATAGGTGCGGTAGGGGTATTCTCTATAAATATAACTACTGCTATATTGGGCGGAATTCTGATGTATAAGTTCTATAAAACCTATGTTTAGTGTCTACAGGATAGGAAAGAGATAAATAAAAAGATTACTAGAAAGATTCCTATGATAATTCTACATCCCATATTCGAGTCTTTTTTGCTAGTTCTACTAGAAGTTCTTATGTCTTTTACTGCTAGGTATTTTTTCTCCTTTGGACTAAATACATATCCACAGTAAGGGCATCTACCATCGATCTCGTCTACTTCTAAGGCACATTCAGGGCAGAAGATTCTTCCCATTTTACACCTTTGCCTCTGGCAAATTGAAGAAAGCTACAGCCAAAAAGATACCCCCTATAAAGGATAGCAAGAGCCCTACAAGTACGATAGACGTAATAGCTCCCCAAACGTAGAGCTTTCCAGCAGTATTAAATTGCCTTATATTAGTGTAAAAGGATATAAGACTAAGGCTTTTACTCCAATTATAGGCGCTTACAATAGAAAGGATGTAAACAGCAATTAATGTTAGGATAAAACTTCCACCCATTTTAGTGAGCGTAGATTCTGAAGCCATATCGGTAAGTACCCCTACAATTAATACACCAACGGAGACAAACATAAGAATAGCTCCTATTACGCTAGCAATAAAACCTATAAGGAATCTGGGGTGTAATCACTTTTTAGAAAGAGTGCTCCTTTCTGGCTGGAATTGGTATACTATAATAAAAAATCCAACCAGAAAGGAGTGATTTAAATGATACTTACCATTATATAAAATTTACCTATGCATAAAAAGAGTAAAGAGATATTAGTTGTTATAGTAAGAAGTCTTATAGAGGTAGGAATCCCTTCATTGAGAGGAATGGCTAAAAAGTTAAAGAAGATAAGTTTTATAAGGTATGCAATATCTTTAGCTG
>JACIXS010000397.1 GCA_014360335.1 bacterium
CCTCTATAAGCCTCTCCTTGATAGTCTGGAGAAACTTTTTTGAAGTCTTTTAGATGGACATGAGCAGCAACATCTGCTAGATTTTTCACTGCATCAACAGAGCTTTCTCCAACAAGTAAAAAATTACCAATATCTATAGTTGCTCTAAGATAGTTAGAACCTACCAATTCTATTATTTCTCTTACTTGACTACTTTTACCTGCTAAAAGTCCGTGATTTTCTAAAGCTAATATCACATTATGTCTTTCGGCATACTTTGTCCCTTCTTTAAGTCCTTCTATTATCCATTCTTTTGCCTGCTCATATGTGAACGGTGGCTTTAAGTCACCACTAAAGACCCTTACTATTTTACTTTTAAACTCAATAGCCATATCTACTCCAATCTTTATATTCTCAACCTCTAAAGCCCTTTCTTCCTTAGTCTCTTTGACAAAATTATTACTTACTGCATATGCTGCTACTTCTAATCCATACTTAGCTAAGGCTTCTTTCACTCTTGGTAATTCTTTCTCTTTATCTTTCCAGAAAAATTCTAAAAGTTCAACTCCATCTATCCCTAAACTTCCTATGTATTCTACAAATCCTAATGTATCCATCTCCCCTTTTCTATAGAGCTTGTGTAGACTCCACATACTAACTCCTAATTTCATTCTTCATTCCTCCTTTTGGTTTATTTTTCTCCCCAAAGCATAGTAAATCTCGATACACATGGAATAGGACCCTTATTCAAGTCCTCTTCCATCTTTTCTATACCTTTCCTGAATGCTTCTTCACTTATTAGATTCAATGATGAGAATGACTTTTCTCTATATGCACTTATATCTGTTAGATAGTAATGATACTCGGTTATCTCTTCCTTAATATTGTAAAATCCAGTTTCTCTCATTATGCTCTTCAATTTCT
>JACIXS010000398.1 GCA_014360335.1 bacterium
AAGACGGTAAGGTTGTAAGCTTTCAGTTTGAGGACTTTTTAAATAGAGGTAAGCTTGAGATTACAAAGCTAAACCTTGCTGGAAGAAAGAGAAGTCTTGCATACTTTGGAGATTACTCTCCAGATAAACCATACTTTATAACAGAGGCTATCTATGATGCCTTGAGTCTAGAAAAGACAAGAGACATATTTACCTTCGGAGTAGTTGCCCTTCTCGGGTTACCAAGCCAGGAGCAAATAGAAGAGCTAAAAGAACTGGCAAAGACAAATGATATTATCCTAGCACTTGATAACGACGAAGCAGGCAAAAAGATGGAGGAAAAACTCCTAAAAGAGCTTGTCCTGGTAAACCCATACATTGGGGCGGTAAGGTTACCAGATGGCATAAAAGACTTAAACGAGCTACTACAGAAGGAAGGAAAGACTGGAATAGAAGACGCAATACTATGGATAAAAAAGGTCACGCCATTTGGGAATGTAAAAGAGCGTGTTCCACAGATACTAGAAAAGTTTAGGATAGCAAAAGAGAATGCCTTCCCAATACCAGAACAGATGTCTTATCTTAGGGAATTCTTCAAGGATGGTCTTTTACCAGGATTATATGGAGTAGCAGGCATTCCTGGAGTGGGAAAGACAACCTGGCTAAATCTATTGTGTGATGAGTTAGCAAAGATAGGATACAAATCTATATACTTTCTGACAGAAGAGCCAGAGTATAGACTCCTACTTAGGACAATAAAAAGGGAAGGCTTAAAAAATTTTGAAGAGCTTATAGCCCAGGACTGGATAGAGAATAGAATAACCTTTGAGCTTACACCAGAGTATACAGCAGAATCACTAGAAAACATCATCTCAGGGATAATTGAGCGTGAAGGAAAGGCAATATTCATAATGGATAGCTTGCACGCATTACAGATGAATAATTCTCTTGATACAAGAGAAAAGACAATACTAAAGACAGAGCTATTAGCACACATAGCAAGGGATTTACTCATACCAGTATTCTTTACATCATTTATACCCAAGAGCCTATACAAAGAAAAGCCAAACATTGGGGCATTCAAGGAGGCTGGAGAGATAGAATACCTAATAGATGTTGGCATAGTTCTCTGGAGAGACCTAGAAGAGAAAAAAGACAGCAAGATACCAATAAGTCTACACATAGTAAAGAATAGATTCGGAAGAACAGGAGAATTCCCCCTTATATTTGAGATAGAAAACTGTCATATAAGAAAACAGAAGAAGGGAGAATCTTTAAAATAAGAAGGAGGTATACTGGATGAGCGCAATAGTAAGGAAAAGATTTAGAGAGTATACAGAAATAGAAAGAGACCATCAGAGGATAGCTATTAGGCGATTCTTTACCATACTGAAAGAGACAAACGAAGAAAAAGGGAGGCAAGGCGCTTCACTTTGGACGATTCTTAAGATGTATAAGTTTAAGCAAGAGGACCTAATCGAATTCATAAAGATTATGGATGATTTAAAGAAAGTCCATTGGGTTAGTAGGAGGCTAAATGGGAGCGAAGAGTAGACGTAAGGGCTATAGACTTGAATGGGAACTTGCAAATGAGTTAAGAAAGCTAGGCTTAGATGTTGAGAGAGTCCCACTATCAGGAGCTGGTGGAGGAACATTTTCTGGAGATTTATTAGTGAATGGTAAGCGTGCGGAGGTGAAAGGA
>JACIXS010000399.1 GCA_014360335.1 bacterium
TATAGAGATAATTGGTACTTTCTTGAACTAAAAGCTCAGTCTTCTTTGATGGTTCACTTTTAAAGCTTACCTGTCCCTTATGATGAACAAATACATCTGTAGCTATTATAAGTTTATAACCATTTATCCTAAGTCTCCAGGAAAAGTCTAAGTCATCATTACCGAGAAATAGATTTTCGTCAAATAACCCTATCCTTTCTAAGACATCTCTTTTAGTTAAAAGACAAAATCCTATTAATAGTTTACTCTCAATGCCTTTTCCTCTGTTTTTAGTTAATATTTCTCTGCTTAAAGTACCTAAATCGCTAAAAGTATTTTGCTCTGTGTAGAGTTGAAATTTTTGAAGTCCAGCTACATAATCAGATACAGGTCCAACCGCTCCTACGTTTTCTATCTGGAAGTATTTTAACATCTCAGAGAGCCAATCTTTAAATACGAATACATCTGGATTCATAAAGACTATAAATTCTCCCTTAGAAGCTTCTACCCCTCTATTTGCCCCAGCACTATATCCTATATTCTTTTGATTCTCTATAATCTTAAATGGAACATTAGCTTTAGAGAGTATTTCCTTGCAGATTTTTACCGTATCATCTTTTGAGTTGTTATCGACTATAATTATCTCTATTGGCGTATTGCTTGTATTAGAGATTATACTATTCAAGCATTGAGAGATAGTAGAGGAGGAATTGTAAGTTACAATAATAATAGAGGTTAGATTATAGTAAACTTTTCTGTGATCATTCGGATCTACTTGAAGTTTATCTTTACTGAGTTGAATCCTTTTATCCTCCCGTATATTCTCCAAACCCAAAATCTTCCGATATATTTCATCAAGTTTTTTAGTTTCATCCTGTATGCTAGGAATGTGGGTATTAAGTGCTCCTTCTTTTAATCTTTCTAATAGTTCCTTGTTGTTTAAGACTAATAAAAGTTTCTCTTTTAGAGCTTCCCAATCTCCTACTTTAAATAGAAAGCCATTGTATCCATCTTTTATGATATCTGGTATCCCGTAAGTATTAGAAGCTATCACAGGTATCCCTAGATATAAAAACTCTCTAACAGCTATAGAGTAGCTTTCAAGAAAAGAGGG
>JACIXS010000400.1 GCA_014360335.1 bacterium
AAGGGTAAGGAAACCGGAGAGGAAGAGAGGTAGACCCAAGAAGAGTGAAGAATTAGATAGGTACTACGTAATAGAAGGTGAGCTAGAGCTAGTGGAAGAGGAAATAGAAAAGGAAAGGGAGAAGTTGGGTAGATTTATAATAGCAACCAATGATATAGATACAGAGGTAAGTGGAGAAGAGATACTGAATTACTACAAGGATCAGAAGTATATAGAAAGAGGATTTAGGTTTCTAAAGGACAAGAGTTTTAGGGTATCAGAAGTGTATCTAAAGAAAGAAGAGAGGATAGCAGCATTATTAATGTTGATGGTGTTGAGCCTATTAGTTTATACAGTGACACTTGTCAAGTATTTTGTGTAAGGCATAGGTACCTAAGTTGAAAAAGTTGGTTTATCTCATAAGTATAAGCTCTTAGTCGTGGAACAGGGTTTCTCCACTTCGTCTGAATCAAATTCTCCCTTTGTAGGTATATGTTAATCTCTAAGTTATCTACAGAACTAAAGTATCCTCCTGACTTTATCCGTACCTTTTCTATTATGCTATTAAAGTTCTCTACAGAATTTGTAGTGTAGATATACTTTCTTATCTCGTAAGGATATTTTGTAAATGCAAGGTAGTGCTCTGCTTTAGATATAATGTTATTAATAAACCTAGGATACTTATCCTTATATCTCTCGCAAAGCAGCCTAAACCCCTCTTCTGCCTCTTCTAAAGAGCTTTCAGATTTAAGTTTAGATAGCTCTCTGTTAAATTGTGTGGCATCTTCCTTACTCATATGTCTTCTTACATTCCTCTGCAGATGAACAAAGCAAAGTTGGTGGTCTGCTAAGGGAAATATCGCTTCTATAGTCTCTATTATCCCAGGTAAGTCATCACTAACAATTACTAAGACTCTTTTAAGACCTCTAGTTATCAAATCTTCAAAAACTACTCTCCAAGTCTCTCTATT
>JACIXS010000401.1 GCA_014360335.1 bacterium
ATCCCTTCCCCTGCATTAACTTATTCTGGCCTTAGTAGCTCAGTGGTAGAGCGCTGCCTTGGTAAGGCAGAGGTCGGGGGTTCAAATCCCCCCTAAGGCTTTAATGATGATTAATTCTCTTGGTAAGAGTTTATGGGAAAATGATATTCTTCTTGGTGGTGAAATTGTCCAAGGCATTTGATATAATAATGGCAGGGATAATATCGGGGATAGTAGCATTCACCACACAAAAACTTGGGGTTGGTGGAACCGCATTAGGCGCGGTTTTAGGTTCAATGCTTTATCAACTATTATCCCATTACCTTAGAGAGCCGCTAGGAAATGTTAAAACACGGATAGTGGAAGATAAGATAGTTTTCACGATTCCACTTATTATAATCCTTATAATAGAAGTTATAAACTTCCTAGCTAATTTTTATTGGAGATCAGAGAGTATACTCTATCTCCTGGAGGGTGTAACCCATTGGAATCTTTTCAGGTCAATGGGCCTCGGCCTTCTCATAATGGGATTATATCCCCTCTTCAGAGCAGATGAAATAAAGAGAACTCATGGATACTTGCTTATATTCGCTGGCCTATTGCTCCTTTTAAGAGGTTTTATAGATGTGAATTCGTCCATTGTAAGATTGTATAGTCTGTTGTTTTATCAGTTTGATGCCCTGGTCTCGGTGATCATCATTGCAATTCTAATTTATGTGATAGCTGTTATTTTTAATGAATCCATAGTTATAATAACTGAAGATAAAAGATAAGTGATGGGAATGCCTGGGAAAAATGCTACTTTAAAGGCGATAATCGACGTGATATTATATGAAAATCCGTCTACACAAGATGAAATCGCTGAAAAGCTGGGGATCACGCGACGTTATGTTACTAAACTGCTCAGACCCCTTATAAGGAAGGGTGTTGTTAAGAGGGCTTATATGGTCGATCTCCAAAAGTTTGAGGAATTTTCAGATATTTTTGGCGAAGAATTGACTTCAAGGGAATATGCGGGAAGTTTTTTCATCAAGGAGCTTCTAAAGGA
>JACIXS010000402.1 GCA_014360335.1 bacterium
CTCTACTACTTGCCGGTGGCGCTAATCTAAAATGGTGGTAAAAGGAGGGAGACTATGCTTAAGAGAATTTTTGCTATCCTAGCTTCCTGTGTTTCTCTACTACTTGCCGGTGGCGCTAATCTAAAATGGTGGTAAAAGGAGGCTTATAATAAGCTTAATATATAAAAATAATCTCCTGGAGGTTCCCCGAGAAAGCTCAAAAGTATCCTCCAGGAGATATTATACAAAAATATAACTCAAATTGCTAGAGGTTAATCCTTTATACTTTAAATTTCTCTACCTGACTTTTTAGTTCTTTTATAAGGTCTGACAGTTGTTGTATATTAGCATTGACTTCTTCAATTGAGGCATTTACTTCTTCAGTGGCAGCAGAAGTCTCTTCTGCAGATGCAGCATTTTCCTCCGCTATTGCAGCTACTCCCTGCACTGCATCAGAAATTCTTCTTCCGCTTTCCAGTAAATTATTTATACTGGCAACTATATTCTGAATCATTTCCATAGCTCTATTATTTGCCTGTGCTATAGTGTTAAAGGTTTCGGTAACCCTGCTACCTATATCTACCTGTCTAGAGATAGTCTTTACTGCCTCCTCTGTACTTTGAGCTGCTCTACTAATTTGATTCTTTATCTCTTCTATAAATTGAGATATCCTCTGAGCGCTCTGGTTAGATTCCTCTGCTAGTTTTCTTACTTCATCTGCTACAACAGCAAAACCGCGGCCCGCATCTCCCGCTCTTGCAGCTTCTATAGCTGCATTTAAAGCTAAAAGATTAGTTTGCGAACTTATATTTGAGATTGTCTCAACTATACGGCCAATTTCTCCTGCTGCACGCTCGAGTTCGTTCATTACTTTAACAACGGAATCTGTTGCCTGTGTTGTCTGAGAAAAGCCCCTATTAAGTTCTTCAATAACATTTCTTCCTTCAAAAGCTATCTATAAAAATCAAAGGGAATGAAAACAATCACTTCTGTGCTTAAATCGATATATTAATATCCGTCTTCTATCACCTCCAACCACTTGTAAAAGCATTTCCATAAACTATTAGTGGTTAATAACTTGTTTTATCTTGGGAATTTAGTATAATTTAGATAAAAGCAAGACTTAGAAAAGGAGGAGGATAGCATGAAAGGTTTATTAAAAGCTTTTTTATCTCTTACTCTCTTAATAACTCTAGTTCTAGGTTCTTATAGTTATTCCTTCTCACAAGAAAAACTTTTATCTAATAGTTATAACCTGAGCGACTATGAGAAGTTAACAGGGAAAAAGATCACAAAATTTAAGGAAGCTCCAATGTTAGCTGAATTGGTCAAACAGGGTAAGCTTCCACCAGTAGAACAGAGATTACCCAAGGAGCCTTTAGTTGTTAGAGTAGTAGAAGAGATAGGTCAATACGGTGGAACTTGGCGAAGGGCCTGGCTTGGGCCTGCAGACGGAGCAGGAGTTGATAGACTCTTAATAGAACCTCTCCTTAGATATGATTCAAGTTATAAGAAAGTTCCTCAGTTGGCTAAGAACTGGAAGGTATCAAGGGATGGGAAAATATTTACTTTCTATCTACGTGAAGGGGTAAAATGGTCAGATGGAGTTCCCTTCACTGCGGATGATGTAATATTCTACTATGAAGATATACTGCTGAACAAAGAACTTACTCCTGTTGTACCAGATTGGATGCAGATAGAAGGAACAATAGGTAAGGTAGAAAAGGTAGATGACTATACAGTAAGGTTTAT
>JACIXS010000403.1 GCA_014360335.1 bacterium
TGCTCTTTCATTAACTAGTATTCAGCTCGTCATTCTCTTTTTTATTATTCAACTATTAAATATATTCGTTAACATATACATAAATGTCGCACTTCAACTTATGGTCCCTAGCGAAGAAAGGGGAAGATTCTTTGGACTACTAGGTCTCTTCGTAGGAGGACTTCAGCCCATCTCTATGAGCCTAGCTGGAATTGTAGCTGAGTTTGTAAGAATTCCTATAATATTTACATTCTGCACAATTGTCATCCTATTTATGAGCTGGAGGATGATAACCTTAGAAGGTCTAAAGAGTCTATTTATAACTGAGAAAGAGAAAAAACAAAAAGAAGCCTTAATATCTAACTCCTAGTTTGATCCACTTGTTAGGATTAGTCTTTAAAGTCTCATAGGCAGATAAGACATCCCCAAATGGGACTGTATGTAGAAAACCATCTATACTTAGAAGCTTCTTCTTAAATAGTTCGATAACTGTATCGTAAATTCTCTTTCTATCCCATCTAGGGAAATCTCTATACGGTTCGCTCTCTACTCGAATACCTGAGACCATCGTATGCCTATTTATGTGCCATTCTTCTCCAAGGTCTAACCCTATACCTTCCCCGTGGTATAAAGAGGTGGTTACTATAGTTCCACCATATCTTGTTCCTCTTATGGCTTGATGCAAAGCTCTGTAAGAACCGCTAGTCTCTATACTAACATCTACACCTCTTTTACCAGTTGCCAACTTTATCTCAAGTCCCACATCAATGTCAGTACCTAAAATCAGATCTGCGCCGAAAACTTTAGCCAGATTTCTTCTTTCCTCTATTGGGTCTATAGCAACTATAAAAGTGGCTCCATTTAGTCTTGCCATCTGTACAGTTAAAAGTCCAATAGCTCCTAATCCAAATACCGCAACTCTATCACCAAGAGAAAATCTTCCTTCCCTAACAGACATTAATGCTACAGTAGCAGGATCTATACAAAGGACTTCCTCGTCGGTTAACCCCTCAGGGATAAGACTTATACGACTAATATCTACAGTATGCGTCTCCCTTATAGGAAGATATCCCCATACCCTATCACCTATCTTAAACTCTTTTACATCTTTACCTACTTCTACTATCCTGCCTACAGTAATGTTACCAAGATGAAAAGGGAAGAGAGAAGATTTACCCTCCCTTGGGATAAACAGTTCTAATTCACTATTCCAGTCCTTATCCACATTTGGTACTCTACCTAAAAAGAAAGATAAATGTGTCCCATGTTTTTCCGCTGAAACTTCACTTTTTACCCTGACTTCATTAGGTTTCAATTCTCTCTCCTCATAATCTCTTAAGATCGCCTTACCAGGTTCTATAGCAATTAACTCCTTCATACTAATACCCTCCTCTAATTGGTTTATAAACTCTTATATACCCTTGGGTGTCTACAAGATAATAATTTTCA
>JACIXS010000404.1 GCA_014360335.1 bacterium
GCATCTAACGGCATATATACAGCATCAAACCAAAAGCTATCTCTACTAGAAGCGGTCAGGAAGCCATCTACCACCTCTGGACTGAACATCCTATTCTTCTGAGCCCTTATTTTATTCTTTATATCCTTACTCTGTGATAGGACCTCTCCTTCTCTTATAGATATAGCAACCCTGTCAGCCAGATGAAGGATATAAGCTCCTAAAGGAAGACTGTACTTTTCTATATCTACATAGTAAGTATGATGGTACCTTATAGATATAGCTGGATTTAAAAATGGCTTAAACTCTCTAAAAAGTCGATACCCTATCTCTGCATGTCCATAGGGATTTTTTACCCCAAAATCCGATTCAAACTCTAGGTACTTAACTCTTTCTTTAATAGAAAGTGCCCCTACATCATGTAAAAGGCTAGCGACAACAAGGTTTCTTTTCTCATCCAGAGAAAGTCCCATTTCTCGAGCTATATTTAAAGCGATACATGCTACCCTTTTATGATGATGTGAAAATACAGAATTAACTAAGTCTACACATTCAGAGATTCCTCTAACTATATCTATCAAGTCTAAGTATAGTTGTCTCATTACTTTAAACCACTCAGCTGTTTATCAATCTTAGAGATGTGTTCTATCAACCAATTTGTCAAAAACTTGGTAGTGCTATTTACTAACTCTAGTGTTGCTCCCTCTTTTTCAAATCTATCCTTTATCTTTAGAAATTCTTTTATAAATTCGTCGTGCATAGTCTTATGAAGAGTATAACCAGAAAACTTATGTCTCTGCATAATATCCTCTTCTGTCTTAAAATGAAATACCACATAATTTTCCAAGAATCTTATCATACTCATAAGCTCATCCTTACCCTTTTTCTGCATGCAGGCTTCGAAGAATTGATTAAGCTTATCTACAAGAGCCTTATGCTGAGAGTCTACAATCTGAATCCCTGTCTCAAGGTTTTTATTCCAGCTTATAGCCATAAACTTCCTCCTTAAACCCGTCTAAAATTTCTATTAACACTATTTATTATTTAGTAAACAATTCTAATAATATT
>JACIXS010000405.1 GCA_014360335.1 bacterium
CTTGACTCTTTGCCCATGTTGCTAATCTTTCTGGAACACTTTCGTCAAATGGCTTAAAGTATGTACCCTTTTCTACCTCTATCCTGAGATTTCTAAGCCAAGCCTTTAGAGGTTTGTGGAAGTATTTCATATGAAACGGAGTAGCTGGCTGAGGAATAGGAGTTACCCTTGTAACTCCACCAATATATTCTGCGTTTAGTTTAACTATGTCTAAAGCCAGTGCTAGAGCCCATCTGACATCCTTTATATTGTATGGTGGTTTCTCAAGGTTAAATCCGTAATATCTTATATCTAGCTCATCACGCCATGCCCAAGGGAAATCTTTATACCAAGATCTAGCATAGGAATTTCTCTTAAGGAGTGTCTGAAAGGCTTCGATATCAAGGTCCATTAGTAGGTCTAGCTGATGCTGTATCATAGCTCCGACCTTCTTCTCATTTGGTCCATAGAAGATAGTAAGTATATATTTAGGTCCTGCTTTACGGGTAATTATCCCCGCACTTGTCCTCTGCCAGTCCGTTCTTCTCTCATATAACTCCCAGTAACCTGCTGGATCAGAGTCTTTAAGCACGTACTGACCTAAAGTTACTGGAGGATAGAATGTAAACTTTAAAGGATCGGATACCTTTTCCCATATATGTTTAGGCTGAATGTAACATGCGTTGTATCTAGCGGTAAATAGATAGTGGAATCTAGAGTTAGGTCTTTTTAGTTTGATTACAACTGTAAGGTTATCAGTCTTAGATACCTTATCTACATACAGATTGAACTGTTCATGCCAAAGTAATCCTGGATGATCTTTGATATTCTGAATGGTAAATACTACATCGTCGGCAGTAAACTTTACCCCATCGCTCCAGTATATTCCATCTCTAAGTTTGATTGTTAATTCTGTAAAATCTTTATTATATATAGGTGCTGATTTTGCTAAAGCATTTATCCATTTACCAGTTTGTTGATCTACGTACCATAATGTGTCAAAGGCTAAAGACTGCCTAGTAGGATTAGGAACACCAGATACCCAGAGATTAAAGTTGTTTACAATACTATATCTGAAGATTTGGTCAATAATAAGTGTCTCCTCTCTGGGAATTCCTGGAGGAAGCTGTTGTGCTATTCCCCCTTGGATTATAACTCCAGTACTCAGAAAGATAACTAATAACAATACCAAACCTATTTTCTTCATCTCTTAACCCTCCTAACATATGCTTATATAAGTGATACTTTAGAATCATACAACATATCAGCCCTAAAGGGCTAACTGGATTGACTTATTCTTTCAGCTCTAGAAATCTCCCTTTAGCTAAACCTCTATATCACCTCCTCGTATCTATACATCTTTTAATAGAATTATAACATAGTAACCTATAACTTGGGAAATGTGAACAAAATTTCAATAGACTATATCTTCCGTACCTACTCCTAGGTAGAGAACGAAAGCTTCTTTTTCAATAACTGTACCCAGATATCTTTCCCATTAAAAGGGTTTAGTTATAGTTGATGACACTAGATTCATAAGAGTTTTATTATATATAGGGATCAAAGCTATTAAGAGAATACTTGTTTATTGATATTACAATGATAACTTCAATTAAGGAAAGCCTATCTTTACTATTCACAATTCTTTGTTCTACTCTTGAAGTACTAGTATTGGATAATCAAATACCAACTCATCATCAAGATAGACATTAACTGTATAGGTACCAGCTTTGGGAAATATTATATCTTCTAACTGGTCATATACTACAGATACAGTTTTAAATCCATGTTCAAACTCTTGTGGTTC
>JACIXS010000406.1 GCA_014360335.1 bacterium
TCTACTCTGCATATCTATCTCGCCATTGAGAGCTTTCATCTTCATAACTTCTATATTTTCAACTACATCCACAACTAGTCTATCTATATACGGAAGTTGATTCCCTTCAGTATCTATCTTCCAGTAGTATGGATTCCTTTCAAAGACTACTCTAGTACTAACTCCAAGTGGAGTAGTAACTTTCCAAGCAAATACAACAGGAAGGTCAGGATTCATCCAAAAATTGTTTTTGTTGTTAAAGAGGTCAATCCAGGTATTAAGCCCTTCTTTCTTTACGAGTTCGTTCAATTTGTCTTTAGAGGTGTAATTGACATGGAATTGCTTAAGATAATGAGAAGGGACAAGTACACTTCTACCGGCTCCAGTGGCAAAATATGGTAAGAAGAGTCCATTTGGCTTCTTAAAAGTAAACCTTACAGTATAGGTATCAATCTTCTCTACTTTTACAACTTCTCCTTCACTAGTTAGCCAGCTTGGAATAACTGGGGTAAGTTCTTTGTTTAATATAATATCCTTATACCAGAACATTATATCGTCCGCTGTAAATAGATGTCCATCAGACCATTTTATACCTTTACGTATGTAGAAGGTAAATATTCTTCCATTTCCTCCTATCTTCCAATTCTCAGCTACTCCAGGAAGGACATTGGCAAGATCTGGGTCTATTATAACAAGTCCTTCGTATCCTACTTGCCTACTCAGTAATGGAGTATCTGCTCTTCCACGCATTGCCATTCGCCAAGATCCGCCATATTTACCTACTTCTTCTACCGGAACTATAACTAGAGGTTTTTCGGGAAGTCTCTTTTCAACAGGTGGTAATTTCCCCTGTTTTACTAGCTCTGCCAATGCAGGAGCTTCACTGAAGCGAGTTATCTTTTTACCTGTTGCTTTTTCGTAATCCGCAGGACTGTTATACTGTGATGGCGATGGAGCTTTAGGAGCAAGATCAAATACTGGCTCTTTGGCAAAGGACAATGTACTCAAAACAGACATAAATAATACAAGTAAAACTCCTAAAATCTTCTTCATCTCTCTTCACCTCCAAAATTCAGAATGTAGATTTTCTGAAACTCTAAAACTTCTTGTAATCTCACTTTCATTTATAGCTTTACTATATTTCACCCCTACAGCCCAACTATCTTGATTTTCATCCTTTGCCTCTTATCCTAGTAGTAAAATCCCACTAGAAAAAGAGGCGATAACTATGCTAAATCACACCACTGGTCACAACATTCATTATACCAAAAGAAGCTCCTGAATTCACTTAAATTACTCCTTAACTCTTATAGGGACAGGATCGAAGAATACTCCGACCTCATAGATAGACTCTTCTACCTTAAACTAGACAACGCCTACAAGGTTTTGTCCCCTTACTACTCTAATACAGATAAACCTGCTAAGTTCCAGGCTGAGATATTACGTTCCCTTATCGCTATGGTTCACCTTAGAATCTATAGCACTAACAACCGTTATGACCTACCCTTACACTTTATACTACCTCGCCCCTATAGACACGATAGCGTTAGTGCTTAAGGCTCTAAGCTATGGAATGAACTCTACACTAAGTATAGGTCCTCGTCTAAAATTGGAGAAAGCTAGGGTTTATAGCAGGAAACAGTGGATATGGCTGATAACTCTTGTATGTATCAATCAGATATCCGCTTGGATGGACCTTGCTAAGCCTAATATAGTTAGAAAGCTTATCAGT
>JACIXS010000041.1 GCA_014360335.1 bacterium
AATTGGTTTAAAAGTCCTATATTTGGGTCATATATCATAGTCCAGAGTAAGATCCCTACTATTCCAGGGACTACAATAGGCATTACAAAGGCTGTCCTCATCCAATATTGAGATCTCGCAGACTTTAAATGGAATATCAGTTCAGCTACTAAGAGAGGCATGGTTAAAACTTTTATAATGTTAGTAATAAGCAAGATAATTAAATTTTTTATTCCTACAGTAAGGTATGGATCAAATTTCATCTGTCTAAAGTTTTCCCATCCGATCCATTTTGTATTTCCTCCAGGATGCCATTCAGTAAATGCATGATAGATACCAGAAAAAGCAGGATAATAGTTGAATGTAGCTAGAAGTAAAATTGTAGGAATAACAAATAGATACATAGTTTTATATTTCCATACTAGTTTAAAGCTATTTTCGACTCTATTCAATTTTCTTTGAACTTGATCTCTCCTAATGGGATTTCGTAATATCCAAGTTATCCAAAGTATTAAAATAGTTGCAATTCCAAGTCCAAGTCCTATATAGACTTTTATTCTAAAAGCTCTACTGGCTGCTGCTGCAGCTAGATCTATTCCCGAGAAACTTCCTGTAAAATCCCCGAAATATACTACTTCCCCATCAGGAGAAACATTAGCTGCCCATACTTCTTGACCAGAAGTAAACGTACGAATAAGGGTTCCAGCTTTATCTAGTATATATAAGTTTTTATCTCTTGAGCCACCAACTACTAATCTTCCTTTATTGGCACACCCTACAGTTAATACATAGTCGTTAGTTGGATATCTCCATATCTCTTTGCCCTTTGTATCTATAAGATATATATTTGTATCTTCAGAGCCTACAGCTATGAATTTTCCATCAGGAGATATAGCTATAGACCTTATGTATCCATCAGTCTGGAAGCTCCATAAAACCTTTCCAAAGCTATCAAAGGCATATACAGCGGCACCTCTCCCTCCACATAGTACAAGATCCCCACCTGGAGAGATAGCTGTAGCATATAGCTGTTCTCCTATATTTTGTTTCCAAATAACTGTACCTTTATTATCTAACAAATAGAGACTTTTATCTAGACTACTAGTAGATACACTGATATAATTCCCTCTTTCTGCAACACTTACCCCTGAGATAATGTCATTGAACTGATGTTTCCAAATAAGTTTACCATCTCTATCTAAGAAATAAACACATCTATCTTCTGAACCAATAGCTATATAATTCCCATCAGGGGATATACTTACACTATTTACAGTACTTCCTATCTGAAAAGTCCAAAGCTTATTACCGTTATTATCAAAAAGATAAACATTTCCATCTCTCGAACCTAAAGCGACCATTGTACCCTCTTTATTTAGAGAAATACTATAGATTATGTCTCCTGCTTTAAAATTCCAACTTTTAGCAATCGCCGGTATAGAGATAAAAATTAAAAGAACCACAAATGAAGTTAAAGAAAACTTTTTTATCATATATTTCGTTCCTCCTCTTGTAGAATTGGGTGCTAGGAGAACTCCCCTAGCACCCAACAATACCTAATAATCTAAAAGAATTAACGCTTTCTCTCTGGCGGCTTCTTCTCTGGATGCTCAAGATCCTCCATAGTGAGTCCTAGCATATTAAGAACTCCAGGAAGATGTTTCTGTATAGAAGCTTGATATTGCTTGAGAAATTCGTCTACGCTCAGTTTGCCCATAAAATACTTCTGTGCTAAATCTACCCATTCTTGAACACTTGGTTGATAATCCATTAGTCCTCTTGCTCTAAATGTTCCAGCAGTATCTTTCTCCATGTTGCCTAATATCTTGACTTGAGAAAACCTCTTCTTTAGAACAGGAGAGATCTCTACGTCTCTTATCAATGGTACACCATCTATCCCAGCTGCAGGATTAGCAGGGCTGAGTGCAGCCTTAAGATATGTACTAAAGCCTTGAGGACTGCTTACAAACATAAGGAAGTCCATCTCTAAATCGTTCTGCTTCTTTGACTTCTTTGGTATAGACCAGAATCCTACAGGCCATTCTATCGTTCTGACAGGAGCTTGTACTAATGGACCAGTCATTCCGGGCATAGGAAATACGCCATAACTAAAAGGTTTTAGCGTTGATTTTTCCGTTGCTGCCAAATTAGCAAGATCCTTCTCAAAAGAACTCATAAACCAAGTCCCATCTAGCCACATAGCTGCTTTCTGAGTAAGAAAGAGAGGATAAGCGTTCGTTACCCCAGTAAATCCAGGAGGCACATATTCTGGTATCATCTTCTTAAAGTTAATATACATAACTCTCCATTCTGGAGTATCTACTCTTAATACTCCATCTTTCACAGCTTTTAGCTTTCTAAGTATGTTAAAAGTGATCTGAGTAGCGTCATCATTATGAGGATCGTTATAGTTGGGTTTCCATTTATCATCTATCCCAGGTCTAAAACAGTAATCCCCTGGTTGAGCTCTTACTATCTCTGCCTCTTTTCTGGTATACTGGTCTGCGTAGATTCGAGCTATCCACCCTATTCTCATTTCCCAGAAAGATCTATAATCTCCTTCTACTGCCCATGGGATGTATCCCTTGGCTTTCAGTTTTTTAGAAATAGCGACTAA
>JACIXS010000407.1 GCA_014360335.1 bacterium
TTAGACGACTATTCAAGGATGTTTATTTTAGTTAGTGAGGTTTTTATAGTAGAACATAGCAAATATCGTACAACTTTCTGTCAGTCCTTATTTTAAGGATATACTATTTAAAGATAGTATGAAAAAAACTTGAGGTGATATGAAGGATTCTTAGAATTTATGAAAAGTATAAACTGTAATGCTTAATGGTCAGGGAATGTCCCTCTTTTCTTTACTCTTTCGTATTTCTATGTTATATTAATTATGCTCTCTACTAGTTGGAGGTAACAGTGAAAGTAAGGCTAATTCGTAAAGAGGTAGATACTTTAGGAGGCGATGAATAATGTTTCCAAACCGTAAGCCTCTTATAGATATTCTGTTTGTTGAATTACCTCTTGGCGTAATAAGACCAGAAGGGTGGTTGCGTAACCAGCTGGTAATTCAGGCTAATGGACTAACAGGACACTTAGAAGAGATTTGGGAATACGTAGGTCCGAATAGTGGCTGGTTAGGAGGAAGTGGAGAGAACTGGGAGAGAGGTCCATATTACTGTGATGGTCTTATCCCCTTAGCTTATCTACTCAATGATGAAAGGCTTATAGAAAAAGCAAATAAATGGGTCAATTGGAG
>JACIXS010000408.1 GCA_014360335.1 bacterium
CAGAGCATAAGGGAGGGTTCTTGCCATTCGAGGGAGAGATTACAAACTCTGTAAGATTTGGTGAAAAGAATAGAATCACTATAATGGTAGATAATACGCTAACATGGGATATCCTACCACCAGGAGAGGTAAGGCACATAGAAGATGAACTGCATCCAAAGGGATACAAGGTTCAAGAGTATTTCTTCGACTTCTTCAACTATTCTGGGATTCATAGACCAGTAAAGATATATACAGTTCCACAAGATTATATAAAAGATATCACAGTAAGGACTAGGATTCAGGGCGAACAGGGAATTATTGAATATGAGATAGATTACTCTGGTAAAGGCAAGATAGATGTCTCTGTAATAGATAGAGAAGGTAATAAGGTTGGAACAGCAAAATCTAAAAAAGGCACAATAATAATTGATAATGCCAACTTTTGGGAACCAGGGAATCCATATCTCTACTCTTTTTGTGTCAAAACATTTGTTGATGGCGTTTTAGAGGATTGTTATACATTACCTATAGGTATAAGAGAAGTTAGAGTAGAGGGGAGAAGATTCCTCATTAATAATAAGCCTTTCTACTTCAAAGGTTTTGGAAAGCATGAAGACTCCGATATAAGGGGAAGAGGCTTAGACCAGGTAATCAATGTGAAAGATTTTAACCTTTTAAAGTGGATAGGGGCAAACTCATTTAGGACTTCTCACTATCCATATTCAGAAGAAATACTTTATCTTGCAGATATGTATGGAATTGTTGTTATAGAAGAGGCTCCAGCGGTTGGGATGAATGCATTTATGGGAAGGATGAAGATATTTACCGAGGAAAGGGTAGGGACAAAGACGTTAGAGCATCATCTAAAGGTGATGGAAGAGCTTATAGCTAGAGATAAGAATCATCCCTGCATTGTAATGTGGAGTGTAGCAAATGAGCCAGCGGATTTTGAAGAAGAAGCAGGAGAATACTTTAGAAAGGTTATAGAAAGAACAAGAGAGCTTGACCCAACAAGACCTATAACATTGGTAGAGAGTTCTGGCTACAGAGAAACTAAGACTGGAGATTATGTAGACGTCATTTGTGTAAATAGATACTACTCCTGGTATACAGACTCAGGAAATCTAGATGTAATTGAAATTCAACTAGAGAAAGAACTTAGAGGCTGGTATGAGAGATTCAAGAAGCCTATAATCCTTTCTGAGTTTGGGGCGGATTCGATAGTTGGATTTCATAGTGATCCACCACTAATGTTTACCGAAGAGTATCAGAAAGAGATGATTGAGAGATTCGTAGAGGTCCTAGACAAACTTGATTTTGTGATTGGAGAACACGTATGGAACTTTGCAGATTTTGCAACAAAACAACAGGTCTTTAGGGCTCTAGGTAATAGAAAAGGTGTCTTTACTAGACAGAGACAGCCAAAACTGGTAGCACATTTCTTAAGAGAAAGGTGGAGTATGATTCCAGACTTCCGGATAAAATAAAAATTTAGGGGGCAGGATTTCCTGCCCCCTAAGAGAAAGGTGATAAACCTTATCTTAGTAGCTGTAGAACTGTCTGCGGAACTGTGTTCGCCTGAGCTAGCATTGCTGTACCAGCCTGAAGCATAATCTGGTTCCTCGTGAATTCCATCATCTCTGCTGCTAGGTCTGCATCTCTTAGTCTGGACTCTGCGGATGTCAGGTTCTCTTTTGCTACTCCTAGGTTCTGTATCGTGTGGTTAAGCCTATTCTCATATGCACCAAGCTTGCCACGCTCAGTTACTACCTTCTCTATAGCCTTATCTATGGTCTGTGCATCTATAATTGCCTGAGCAGATGCCTGATTAGTTACATCGATATTTGCCACTCCCAGAGCATTTGCACTCATATCGTTAATAGTTATCTCCATCCTGTGGTCTGAACCTGCGTTTGGGCCAATCTGAAGTGTGAGAGAACCTTTCTGGACATCTAAAGTTACTATAGTGCCAGTGGCTGCTGCTGCAGTGCTAGTTAATGTAAATGTTACTCCAGCTATACCGCTAGAATCAACAGGCTCAGTTGTTGATGTTCCTGCAGCAAAGTATCTACTTGTAGATGTTACTAGCTGACCAGAGCCACCTGCAGGGTCAGTAACACTTACAGTTACATCTACTGCTGTAGTTACTTGGCTTATAGTAAAGTTAACTGCTCCAGATACACTATTGCTCTGTACTACCGCTATAGCATATTTGCTTCCTACCTCTTGAGAGGTAAGTAAAATACGGTCATTAGTGTCATCCCAAGTAGCTGTTACCACCATTCCTGCATTTTGAAGAGCGGTATTTATCTTTTGTATAGCAGTCTCTATGGTATCTCCACCTGTAGAAGCTATATTCAATGTAACACTAGCACTCTTTCCATCAGCAGTAGAGATGGTCAAAGTCTTAGTGAAATCAGCACTTGCTCCTAAAGCACTATACAGACTGGATGTATATCCAGAACCACCTAAAACAGCTAAACCTTCAACTTCTGCTACACCTGCAGTTAAAACCTCAATTACATACGTTCCTGCCCTTAGTATATTCCCACTTACTCCTGCATACTCTACCTCTGCTACATCGCTTGGGTCTATAGTAACCTTGCTACCTAGTTGACCATTTAATAGCTTCTTTGTATTATACTCTGTTGTTGTTGAGATTCTATTTATCTCTTCTATAAGCTGGTTTATCTCATCTTGATACTTCTGCCTATCTGCATCTGTCTTGTCACCGTTAGCTGCCCATCCTACTAGATCTCTCATCCTCTTTAGGATAGCGTTTACTCTATCAAGTGCACCTTCTGCTGTCCTTATTAGGGAGATCCCATCATTGGCATTGTCTATTGATACCCCTAAACCGCTTACCTGGGCTCTTAACTTCTCTGAGATTGCTAGCCCAGCTGCATCATCAGATGCCCTGTTGATCCTTAGCCCAGAGGAGAGTCTCTCCAGAGAGACTGCCAATCTATTATTTGTTATCTGTAAATTCCTCTGAGCATTCAATGCGTAAATATTTTGGTTAATTCTCATCTACAATCCCTCCTTGTTTATAATTTTTTAGGCTTCCCTGCCTTAACTTCCTCATCTCTACTCCCCTTGAATTACTTGCTTACCAAAAGTCTACCTTCTCCTCCTTCTATCACCTCCAATATTTTAAATCGGAATATCTTCTCTAAACTTTAGTGGTGATTCCGAATTCCTCTTTAAAGTATCTTTCAAGGTTATCCAAGGCTTTTACAAATCCAGGCGAAGCTAAGATAGCTTTCTCAAAATATCTTCTTCCAAGTTCTCTTTCTCCTAAAGCTATATATGCTACTCCCATATTGTTTAGAACAGGAGCATTCTGAGGATTTATCTCTAAAACCTTAGTTCCATATCCTATCGCATCTCTATACAACCCTAGCTGAAGGGCTGTAGCCTGTAGCATTGTAAGAGTAATCTCTCCCCTAAACCCTAAATGAGATATAGAAAAAAGACTCTTACTAGCATCTACCTGAAAGACCTTCTTAAATGATTCATAAGCTTCTTTAAACATCCCCTTATTATAGTAAGCCATTCCCATATAGTAATATGTATCGGGGAAATTAGGGTCAATCCCCATAGCCTTGTTGAAAAATTCTATACCTTCATCTATCTTATCTCTCTCAAAGAGTAAGAGAGCCAAATCTATATACGCAGTCTGTAAGAAGAATAGAGAACTATATCTCTTATTCCCCTCCACTACTATATCTATGGCTCTCCTATAGCATTCTTCAGCCTTATTTAGGTCATTCAATAATAGATACGTCTTTCCAAGATATACCCAGAGTGAATGGTCTTCTGAATTTTCTTCAAGTGCCAATTCTATAAGTCTCTTATTCCTCTCCATCTTCTTCTGCAAAGTTTCTGGGTCTATATATCCTCTATGAAATACAGGGATATCAACCCTTTCTATTTTCCCTCCGATGTTGTATATAGATTGGTCTACATATTCATGGATTCTACGAGAAAATCTTATCCTTGGGTCATTCCTAAAGATTCTTACAAGGTAGTTTACCGTTGTATTTTTTATATTTGAAGCCCTATCTTCTATCTCGCTAAATATAGGTATAGAAATACCTACTGCATTTGTATCCTTTAGAAACTCTTTCAATTTCAGTATATCTTCTCCATTCATTTCATCATCGGCATCCATAGAGAGAATCCAATCACTAGTAGCATATTTTAAGGCTTCATTCCTTGCAGATGCAAAATCATCATTCCACTCATAAAAATAGACTTTTGCCCCAAGAGACTTGGCTATCTCAACAGTGTTATCGGTAGAACCGGTATCAATAATAATAATTTCATCTACCACATCTTTTACAGAATTTAGCGCAGTAGGTAAATGTTCTTCCTCATTCTTCACTATCATACAGAGGCTTATAGTAGGAAGCTTTTTACTGCTCTTTTTTACAGAGTTTCTGACTACTGTCTTCCTAGTATCTTTCTTACCTACACTTGAGATAAGATTCTTAGATAAAATCTCTAGATTCTTTCTTGGTTCCGCATAATTAGGATTTATTGTTATTGCCTTTTCAAAAGACCACTTAGCCTCTGTATATTTCTGACACTGAAAATATGCTACTCCCAAGTTATTATATGCCTCTGCATAGTCTGGCTTTAACTGAGTAGCTATACGAAGCTCTTTTATCGCATCCTTATAAAAGCCTCTTCTAAGATATATTACAGCAAGGTTATTATGTGCTATTGGATAGTTAGAATCCATCTCAATAGCCCTTTTAAAGTACTCCTCAGCTTCATTTAGCATACCTCTACTGAGGTACATCATCCCTTTCTCATTTAACTCAGTAGGACTCTCTCTTTCTTCTTCCCTTTTAACTACTTTTATAGGCATTTCTATCACCTTCCTCTAAAATTAAAAATCGGAACCACTAGAAAAAACTTTAGGCTGGTGTTAAGATATTGTACAAACTTCCGATACTAATATTTTAGATAAGTCTTAAAATAGCTTGGAGGAATTGTATGGGCTTGGAGATTGTTTTCTCTGGGAGATTTGACAGGTATCAGATATATGATTCTCTTCCAGCATTGGATTGGAG
>JACIXS010000409.1 GCA_014360335.1 bacterium
AGAACTTAAGGTGAATGGTCAGGTGGTGGATACAAGGACTGTAGAGGTTCCCGCTGGGCAGACAGTAACTGTGCAATTTACCAGGACATTACAGGCTGGAACCTACAACATAACAATAGATGACCTGACCCCAGTGGCTGTGACAGTTTTAAAACCTGCTAATATAACAGCAAGCAACTTAAATGTGACTCCAACGAGTGGTGTGGCGCCATTGAACATTACGGTGTCTGCTAACTTGACGAACAGTGGTGATGTGGCAGGGAATTACACAGCGCAACTTAAGGTGAATGGCCAGGTGGTGGATACAAGGACTGTAGAGGTTCCCGCTGGGCAGACAGTAACTGTGCAATTTACCAGGACATTACAGGCTGGAACCTACAACGTGACAATAGATGACCTGACCCCAGTGGCTGTGACAGTGTCAGAACCTGGTATTAGTGTTGAGCAGCTCATTGATGCTGTTTCCAGGGTTAAAGCTTATTATGAGCGTTATGGTGGATTACCAACTACGGTGACGGTCAATGGGCAAGGGTATAGTATGGCGCAGTTCCTTTACTTGCTTTGCAAGGCAACAGTCAATATAAATGCTGGTAACCTAACTCCGATTCCTGTGAAAAATGTTGCAAATCCAACAGCTCCCAGTGGATCTTATAGGCATGGCAGACTTTACAAGTCAGAGTATGTGCAGGTTGCAAAGAATATCATCTCATTCATTGATAGTCGTGGCCGCGCACCAAATTACGCCACTACCAGCCTTGGAAGAATACCATTCCAACGCCTAGTCTACATGTACAGCAAAATCATAAAATTCTACGGAACCAACAATAGACTACCAAACTACGCCACAG
>JACIXS010000410.1 GCA_014360335.1 bacterium
AAATCCTACTATAATCCCTATTATAGTAGATATAGCTCCGGCGATAGCTCCTACAGTTAAAGAATATCTCAAGCTGAGAAGAGTTAGTGCTAATATATCTCTGCCAAATCTATCTGTTCCTAATGGATGTCTTAGCGAGGGTGGTTCATACATTGGAAATACTCCAACTGTTAGAGGGTTTGTATCGCCTATAATCAGCTTGTTTAGCAATGGCTGAAAGAGAACTAAAAAAATAAGGGAAAAAATTATTATACTTCCGATGATAAGTTTTGGGTCTAGTTTTGTCTGCCTCATTTTATCCTCCTATTGTCCGCTACGCACACGTGGGTCAAGTAGTGGCAGTATTAAATCTATTATCAAATTTGCAGTTAAGACTGTAATAATAGAGAGTAAAGTAACTCCTTGGATTACGTTAAAATCTAGAATTCCTATGGCATTAGTCATAAGCCTTCCTATCCCCGGATAGTTGAAAACCCATTCAACTATGTAGGCTCCATTCATAATAAATCCTAGAGAAATAGCTAGACCTGTTACCTGTGGTAACAAGACATTCTTCATTACATAATTGCGTAGGATAGTAAAGGGTTTTAATCCTTTTGCCTCAGCAAAGATAAGATAATCTTCGTTTAAGATAGAGATTACTAGCGCCCTTGATGATATCATCCAGCCTGCAGCTGAAGCAAGTATAATAGATAGAGATGGCAATATAGCATGTTTAAGAATACTAAGTATGAATTTGAGATAAAACCCAGGTTTTAGAAAGGCATCGTAAGCTCCTGAACTTGGTAAGACAGAAAGGACATAGGCAAAAACGAATACTAAGAAGATAGCAAAGAAATACTGAGGTATCTGGGAGAAAAATATAGCGAGCCCCGCTATAAATTTAGAGAGTAGTAAATCTCTCTTCCATCCAATTAAAACTCCAATTAAAAGGCCTATCATCCATGAAATAAATACCGATAATCCAAGAAGACCTATAGTCCAAGGGAGAGATTCGAAGATAAGCTTCTGGGCAGGGGTAGGGAAAGCAGTAAGAGAAGGACCCAAATTACCTTTTAAGAGATTTTTAACGTATCTAACATATTGAGTAAAGAGACTACCGTTTAAACCAAACATTTCCTTATATCTTTCTACAATATCCCCTTCACTACTCTGTAAAACTCCTGTAGAATACCTCTGCTGCATACTTAGTATGAAAGCACCAATAGGATTACCCGGAACTAGTCTGAAAAAGAAGAATGTAAGGGTAAAGGCTAGAAATATAGTAAAGAAATATGAAGCTAAACGTCTAATAATGTAACTTCTAAGTACTTTTTTTAATTTATCCATACTAATTTTCCTCCTAAACTCGTTATCAATGATAAATACGGGGGGCTAAAACTTTAGCCCCCTGTATTAGTTATCAAGCTATTTCGCAGGCTTAAGATTAAATGTAACGAATAGGAAATGACCCCACCAAGTGAATGGGACTGTATACATATTATCTACCGTAGGCCAACCCTTCCAGTATGTCTGATTCCAAGCCATAGTATAAATAGTTTGTATAATTGGCGCTGCAGGTAGGACTTTGAGATACTCTTCTAATGCTTGATGATAGGTATTTAGAGCTACCTTAGAATCCGGAGCCATATTAGCTAACTTGCCTACGAGTTTATCTAGAGTTGAGTCCTTAAGTCTTACCCAGTTGCCTCTTACAGCTCTCTGTCCTATTGGCATTACCCTATCACTAGTAAGAGTTCTATAGAGTTCAAATGGATCTGCTCCTGCCCCACATAGCCAGTGGGAAGTTATCTGAAACTTACCAGTGCTGGTATACTCATCAAAAACTGGACTTTCTAGATGTTTTACTGTGATTGTTACTCCAATTTTTGCTGCTTCCTGTGCCACGTCTTGAGCGATTAGATATTCGTATCCAGTAGTAACCACAGGTGTTATTATCTCAAGCTCTAGAGGTTTTCCGTCCGGGCCAATTCTCTTGCCACCAGGACCCATCTTATAACCAGCTTCGTCTAATAGTTTTGCCGCTTTTTCTGGGTCAAATGTAAGGTTATACTTTTCTAGAACTGTCTTACTAGCAAACTGTTCCATATACTTGTATGCAGCCCATGGATACTTGGCAGGTGTAGTTTCAGGTTTCCAGAGTGTTTTCGCCATTTTTTCTCTATTAATAAGGTAAGAAATAGCCCATCTTACTCTAGGATCAGCAGTTGGTCCACTAGTGCAGTTAAACCACATTCCTCGTGGGCAAGGATCTAGGAATGGAGCTATTATAATGTTTGGATTTCTCTTCATAGCAACTTCCATCTGGAGATAGTCAATGTTATGAGCATGGTCTATTACGTTATTTATGAAGTCCTGCAAGTCAGCATCTGGAGGAGGAGACGTTCTGTATATTACATACTTTGGTCCAGGGAAGTATCCATATCTCTTGCCCCAGTAATCATCACGTCGCTCCCAGATAAACATCTTGAGGTCAGGAATAACTTGTTTTAGTTTGTAAGGAGCAGTAGTTACTGGAGGATTATTCTTGAAGGTTAATGGATCCTTCCCTTCCCATATGTGCTTTGGAACTATTGGAGTAGCGGTACATATGAAGTTGACAAATCTATAGTGGAATCTTGGTAAGGGCGTTTTAAGATCAAATACTACAGTATAAGGGTCTTTAGCTCTTACATCTGCTACTTCTTGTTTCCAAGCTTCTCCTCCAAATTCTGGTCTAGACATAATCATCTTTACAGTGAATACTACATCATCGGCAGTGAATGGTTTACCGTCATTCCAAGTAACTCCACGACGTAAGCTTATAATACAGGTTTTAAAGTTGTTTGTATAGCTATACTTCGTAGCTAGCCAAGGGACAATCTTTCCAGTTGCAAGGTTACAATACCATAGATACTCTGTTCCAATCTGCCAAAAGCCAGCAGCAAACTCAACACCATTTGGAGTAAAGTAGTTGAAACTATCAAAGATACGAAACGTAGCACTGTCTTCCATATATAAGGTTTCCTCTCTTGGAACAGGGAGAGACTGAGAATAGACAGGAGCCATAAAAATAGTACTTACAAGTAAGACTAGTGAAGTTAGAATTATACATTTTTTAAAAAGTCCCATCTTCATAACACCTCCTCGTAATAATAGTAGTACTCTCTCGGAAACTCTAGAGCCTCTTGTAGTCTCACTTCTAAAGATAGACCTTCCTAGGTTCACCCCCACAGCCCAACTGCC
>JACIXS010000411.1 GCA_014360335.1 bacterium
ATCCTGTATATTTATAACTCATGACCTTTCCTCAGCTTATTATTTAGGAGAAGACCTCATCATTCTTTATAGGGGTAGAATAGCTGAAAGAGGAAAAACAGACGAAATATTAAATACTCCTTACCATCCTTATACAAAACTACTTATCAGAGCCTTATTGCCACCAGACCCTGATAAAAAGATACTGACCTCTCTAGAATCTGACATTAGATTAAGAGAAGATGTAGTATCATATAGAGAAAACTCTTGTCTTTTTGTAGATAGATGTCCATCGAGTATGGATATATGTAGAAGAGAGAATCCACCAGTCATTAGTGTAAATGAGGATCATGAAGTAAGATGCTTTTTATATGCCAACAAAAGTTAAAATTTATACTAATTTTGGTTTCTCTAACTATCATAACATCATATCTAAATGCACAAGGCTATATAACTCCAAAAGGATGTCTTAATTGTCCCCCCCACCCTACTAAGGAGAAAATAGAAGTATCCTTCTATTACGAGAAAGGTGATTTAGAGTGTCTGAGAACACAAAAACTTTTAGAAATTCTCTCTGCGTCTTCAGGTAATATCTCATTACAGATGAGAGATATCTCTCTACCGAATAATAAAGAACTATTCGATATGTTATTCGGGATATACCATAAAGGGCTGAATCGAGATAAGAAAGTCCCTGCAATCTTTTTTGAGAATAAGTTGTTTATAGGGTATAAGGAGATATACGACAATTTCTATCTTCCAATAATTACAGAGATAGAAGAAAAGTCCTCTGAGAATATAAAGGGGAAAATTTCTAAATTCTTAAGGAAAGTAAAAATCTATACTATTAACTCGTCAGGGAATTTATTAGGAGCTACTATAATAATTGCAGGACTAATAGATGGAATAAATCCTTGCGCAATATCAATACTAATCTTCCTAATTTTTTCTTTATCCAGATTAAGAAGTAGAAGGAATCAGACCCTTGCACTAGGAGTTAGTTTTATTTTTGGAGTATTTATCTCGTATCTAGTTATAGGACTAGGATTACTAAAGCTAATTATAAGTCCTCTATTTGCCTCTGTATATAACTGGATTTTTACAAGTATGGGAGTTCTAGCCTTTATCATTGGTGGATTTAGCATTCTAGATTTCTATTATGCAAGAGAGAGAAATACTAGAAGGATAAAGTTACAGTTACCCTTAAGGTATAAAAGACTTAGTCATTCTGTAATAAGAAATACATCAATAACAAATCTCTTTATAGTATTCTGGATTGGAGTCTTAATGAGTTTTATAGAGTTTCCATGTTCAGGGCAGGTATATCTACCTACCGTTACTCTTATAGGAAATCCGATAAATAGTGTTAAACCATTTTTTCTTCTATTTCTTTACAACTTTATGTTTATCTTACCTCTGATAGCTATAGTAGTGCTTTCTACCTTATGGCTTTCCTCAGAAAAGATATCTACATTTGTCTCTAAAAATCTGGCTCTAACTAAATTACTAACA
>JACIXS010000412.1 GCA_014360335.1 bacterium
CGAAGGCCTTCTTCCCTCACGCAGTGTCGCTCCGTCAGGCTTTCGCCCATTGCGGAAGATTCCCAACTGCTGCCTCCCGTAGGAGTCTGGGCCGTGTCTCAGTCCCAGTGTGGCTGACCACCCTCTCAGGCCAGCTACCCGTCATCGCCTTGGTAGGCCATTACCCTACCAACTAGCTGATGGGACGCAAGCCCATCCCCAAGCGGTCGCTTCCGCTTCCCTTTAGTTATAAGCTCCTATGAGCTCATAACCACATCGGGTATTAGCATCCCTTTCGGGATGTTATCCCCGTCTTGGGGGTAGGTTACTCACGCGTTACTCACCCGTTCGCCACTATCCTAGAGTTAGAGACTAAAGACTAACCATTTTAGTTAGCCTCTAGCCTCTAACCCTAGGACCGTCCGACTTGCATGTTTTAGGCACACTGCCAGCGTTCATCCTGAGCCAGGATCAAACCCTCCAACCTAAATATAGGTCAAAAAGTTCTTTCCTGTGCTCTATCTTGTTCCTTTTTGTAGGAATTAACGAGGACTCCTTCCTCTTACTATATCCTTCTGTCAAGGTGCGATTTACTTCTCGCATATTAAGTATACTATACTAATATTACCTAAGTCAATACCCCACCCTTAAACACTGTATTATTTTACTCCTATACCCTCGTATATAAAGCCATAATTCTTGACCCTTTTAGGGTTTAAGAGATTTACCCCATCTAGAATAATGGGGCTCTTCATCTGAGATTTCAATCTTTCTAAATCGATTTCTTTGAACTCTTCCCAAGCGGTTAAGATGATTAATGCATCAACCCCTTCTATCGCTTTGTATATATCATCGCAGAGAATAATACCATCTAGATATTTCTTAGCCTCTTCAAGTCCTTTAGGGTCATACGCCTTTATATTCGCTCCATTCTTCTTAAGTTCCTTAATAATTTCTATAGCTAGAGAATTTCTAACATCGTTTGTATTTGGCTTAAATGTAAGTCCTAATACTCCAATAATCTTATCCTTTAATAAGCCTCCTAATAGCTTTTTCAGCTTATTTATGAAGTATTTTATCTGATGATTATTTTTGTCTAAGATAGATCTCAAATAATTTGCTTGGTATCCGTATTTTTCTACCATCTTTATAAATCCACTTAGGTCCTTAATAAGACAGGGACCTCCAAAGCCTATACCTGGAGAAAAATAATCTCCTCCTATTCTTTTATCATATTTCATACCTTCTATAACCTCGTTCACGTTAGCTCCTATGTGGTCGCATATGTCAGCTATCTCATTTATAAAAGAAATCCTAGCTGCTAAAAAGGCGTTAGATGCATATTTAATGACCTGAGCAGTTATTGGACTAGTGTGAACAATGGGAGCATTTAAGGGAAGGAATATTTCTGTTAGGATTTTATCTACGCTCTCCTTATCAGTGCCTATAACTATACGTGTCGGATTAAAGAAATCATATACTGCTCTTCCTTCCCTCAAAAATTCTGGAACTACAGCCAAATCATAATCTCTCCCCTTTACTTTGCCTTCTCTTTCTAAGATATCTTCCATAAGGTCTAAAGTCCCTATAGGAATAGTGCTTTTAACAGCTATTATCTTATACCTATCTAGTACTTCTCCAATACTAACAGTTGCCGATTCTATCTGTGAGAGGTCCACCTCTCCGTTCTCTTCCGAAGGAGTACCAACACATACAAAGATGATATCACTAGCTTTTACAGCCAGAGCTATATCTGTGGTAAAAGAAATCCTACCAAGTTTTTTGTTCTTATTTATAAGTTCGGGTAATCCATCTTCATATATTGGGAGATACCCATTGTTTAAACTATCTATCTTATCTTTATTCACATCGGCACATATAACTTCATTACCTAACTCAGCCAACCCCGCTCCAGTAGCTAAACCTACAAAACCGGTTCCTATAATAGCTATTTTATATCTTTTCCCTGTCATTATTGGTCTCCTCAAAAAGTTTCACAAACTTTATCTCCAATAAATCTATACCTAATAATTATATAGAAGGTTCGACAAGAAAGGACAGCCATAAGATAGCAATTAAATTAAAGCTTATACCATCATCCTAAGAATTCTAGAACTATCTTCTTTAATTCTTCAGTAGCAGACTTCACATCTTCTTTGGAGACTATAGCTGATATAACCGCTATGCCCTTTACTCCCGTCTTCATAACGTCTCTAACATTATCTCTATTTATACCACCTATAGCAATTACAGGGAGCGAAGAGACCTTAACTATAGTTTTCAAACCTTCGATTCCTATAATCTTTACATCCTCCTTACTTGAGGTTTCAAATATACTCTGAGCACTTATATAATCTGCCCCTTCCTTCTCTGCCAATACTGCCTCTTCTGGAGAACTAACCGAAGCTCCAATAATAAAATTACTTCCAGCAATCCTTCGAGCTACAGATATCGGGAGGTCATTCATCCCTAAATGTACACCATCTGCCCCTACAGCTAGAGCTATATCCAATCTATCGTTTACTATAAAGAGAGCCTTATACTTTTTGGTAATCTCTCTTAGTTTTACTCCTATTTTATAAAGTTCTCTCCCGCTCTTTTCTTTATCTCTAAGCTGAATAACAGTAGCACCACCTCTCAATGCCTCTTCTGCTAGAAAAAGATGACTCCTCCCCAGCCCTATCCTTTCATCTGTAATTACATAGAGACTTAGGTCCATAATTTCACATCTCCTTCTTTCATTATATCTTCCCCTCTTACTAAAGATAATTCGTCAAATAGATGTACTCTAAAACTACCGGGTCCTTTACTTCTTTGATCCGCCCTTTCAGCAGAGAGTTTAAAAGCTATTAAGCCAGTTATAGAAGCTATTAGTGGGTCTTCTTTAACGCCTAACAGTGCAGATATTATAGACCCAGCTATACAACCTGAACCAGTAATATTCCTAAGCATACTACTACCTCCCCTTATCGAAAGTATCTCTTTTCCATCTGAAATAAAATCTTCTTCTCCTGTCGCTATAATTATAGCATTAAATCTATTTGCCAATGTCTTTACTACATCTTTCAGGTCTAAAGTGACACTACTTACAGCATCCACCCCTCTAACTGTTCCTGAACTTCCTGCTAAAGCCATTATCTCTCCACTGTTACCTTTAATAACTGATACCTTATACTCTTTTAATAAAGTATCTACCACATAGTTTCTATAAGGAGTAGCCCCGTATCCAACCGGATCTAGTAAAATCGGAATATTCTTCCTATTGGCTACTTCCACTGCTTTTCTCATAGCAGAAAAAATTTCGGATGAAGGAATTCCTATATTTATAAGGAGAGCATCTGCTATAGAACACATATCCCCAGACTCTTCAGGGTATAAAGCCATAACTGGGCTGGCACCAATAGCCAAAGTAGCATGTGCCTGCTCAGGCATAGCAACAAAATTGGTAATATGATGAACCAAAGGTCTAATCTCTTTCATTTTATTCCAGAGTCTTTCTCCCTCTTCCAGTATAAATCTCACTCTATCCTCCATTTCTTCATCACCTCCAAAAAAGAATAATCTGTCTCATCAACCTTTAAAGGTGTAATAGCGATATATTTTTCTCTTAATACAAAATCTTCCGTATCTTCCTCTTCTTCTCTTATCGGTGTTCCGCCTATCCAGAAATATTCTTTCCCATAAGGGTCAAACACAGTATGGACCCTATCTCTATATCTCCTTCTTCCTAGCCTTACAATCTTTATCCCCTTTATCTCTTCTATAGGAACATTCGGAACATTGACATTTAAGAAAACCCCTTCTGGAATAGGATTGTTTCTAATATAATCAACAAGTTTTCTTGTTATTTTGATAGCCCCCTCATAAAAGTAGCCTCTATCTCCATACTCTAGAGAAACTCCTATAGAAGGAATTTCCGAAAATACTGCCTCTCTACAGGCACCAATTGTTCCAGAAAATCTTATATCATCTCCAACATTAGGCTCATCATTTATTCCAGAAATTACCAGGTCTAAATTCTTAACTAGTACATCTACCGCAAGGATGACACAATCTGCCGGAGTTCCAGATACCGCAAAAGCCTTCCTTTCCCCTAAAGAAAGGCTGACCTCTTCAATCTTCAAAGGTCTATCAAAGGTTACTCCTCCACCTACCCCAGTTAGTCTATATTTCGGTGCTACAACATAAACCTCATCTGTCTTTGAAAATTCCATGATGAGCTCTCTGATTCCCCTTGCAAATATCCCATCATCATTTGTAAGAAGAATTCTCATAGAATACCCCTTATATTATGATATAGAGGACCAAAACCCCTGCCTATGTTACTAGGGGCTTCTCTTATAGCTAAAGTTATATATTGCTTAGCCTTTTTTATAGCATCGTAGAGGCTCTCTCCTCTGGCTAAACAGGCTGTTATAGCAGAAGAGAAGGTGCATCCTGTACCGTGAGTATTCTTAGAAGGTATCCTTTCTTCTTCAAAGAGATAAAACTCTTTACCATCGAATAAAATATCAGTACTCATATCCCCTTTTAAATGTCCCCCTTTTATGAGGACATTTTTTGCTCCCAGTTCTTTTATCTTTCTTGCAGAAGTTTTCATATCTTCGATATCTTCTATCTCTATACCGCTAATCACCTCTGCCTCCGGTATGTTTGGAGTTATAAGAAAGGCAAGAGGAATGATCAATTCTAAAAATTTCTTTTCAGCTGATTCTTTTAGAAGTCTAGCTTTACTCTTAGAAACCATAACCGAATCTACAACAATCTTCTCCACTTTATAAAAAGTTAATCTTTCTGCAACTACCTCTATTATCCCCTCGTTAGATAGCATACCTGTTTTAACTGCATCTACACCAATATCTTCAAAGATAGAATCTATCTGTAGAGCTACCATCTCTTCTGGAATATCATAAATTGCTTTAACTTCTAGAGTATTTTGGGCTGTAACAGAAGTGATAACTGACATACCATAAACATCGAAGGCTTGAAAAGTTTTTAGATCCGCCTGAATGCCAGCCCCTCCACTTGAATCTGAGCCGGCAATAGTCAAAGCTTTACCCTTATAATTCATAACATCACTCCCTTCGCTAGTATTACCTAGATCAGGTTCAACGGGTTGGAATCCTAAAGGATTCCTCTCAGCCTACTTGCAAGATAAACTCGCTTTCAGCACCCCGGTGATCCTTATCTTAGGAACAATATATTTTGGAAAATATTATAAAGGCTTAACAAATGCCGAGTCAATAGTAATATATATTGATATCTATAGTAGAATAGAACAGGAATACTAAAATAAAAAAATAGGAGGGAATAACTATATGGGCATAATTAGAGAAGTACTTGCACATGGTGGAAATCTTATGCTTACCAGAAATACTTTTCCCACAAAGGGAACAAAAGCTGAAACTCATACACACTATCACGAGCAGATAAGCTACATACTATCTGGTAGTTTTAGATTTGTACTAAATGGTGAAGAAAAGATATTAGAAATTGGAGGTAGCCTCTATATACCATCTAATGCACCCCATAGTGCAGAGGCATTGGAAGATAATTCTATAGTATTAGACGTATTTACACCGCAACGGGAAGACTTTCTAAAGTAAAAGGAGGAATCTGTGCATAGAAAAATCAGAACCAATATAGAACATTACGGAGAAGACTATCAAAGATTTTTAGGTGCCATTGCTCCACCAATATTTGAAGCATCAAACTTCGCCTTCTCATCCTATGAAGAGGTAGAAGAGTATCAAAAGGGAGAAATGGATAAGTTTGTATATACTAGGGGTGGAAATCCCACAATTAACCTTCTAGAGGAAAAGATAGCTATGCTAGAAAAAGGAGAAGCGGGTAAGGCATTCTCTTCAGGGATGGGAGCTATAAGCTCTAGTATACTATCTTTGGTAAAATCAGGAGACCATATAATATGTTTGAGAGGAGTCTATGGTCCTACCTATGATTTTATCTACAATTATCTAAAAAGATTTAATATCTCCTCAACATTTGTGGATGGAAGAAATGTAGAAGATATAAGATCAGCCATACAATCTAATACTAAACTTATATACCTCGAAAGTCCAAATAGCTTTCTATTTGAAGTTTTTGACCTGAAAGCTATAGCTAAAATAGCTAGAGAAAATAATATCTATACAATTATAGACAACACATGGGCTACCCCATATTTTCAGAATCCTATTGAGTTCGGGATAGATATAGTAGTTCATTCTGCCAGTAAATATCTCGGCGGACATAGCGATGTTGTAGCAGGGGTAGCTGTAACAAGTAGAGAATTAATAAAGGGTATTAATAAAAACATTCATTTACTTGGAGGGGTCATAGGTCCTTTTGAAGCTTGGTTGATTTTAAGGGGTTTAAGGTCATTACCTGCTAGGATGGAACTGCATCAAAGTAATGCTATAAAGGTAGCCGAATTTTTGAATAAGCATCCAAGAGTAATAAAAGTAAACTATCCTGGACTTGAGACAAATCCATACTACCAATTAGCTGTGTCACAGATGAGAGGATTTAGTGGCTTGATGAGTTTTGAGATAGATGGAGGAGAAAAAGAATTAAGAAGATTTATAAATAGTTTGAAACTCTTCACTATAGCGGTAAGCTGGGGAGGATACGAAAGTTTAGTATTTCCTGGAAAGTATGCTTTCAAGGATAGAGCTGATGGGGTATCTTTGTCTTCTCAGCTAATAAGAATATCAGTGGGTTTAGAGGATGCAGATGACCTGATAGCAGACTTGGATAACGCATTAAAAATTGCCTTTAATTGATAGGTGAATATATTGTAAATTTGATGTCTATGTTATACAATTAATAAAAAATCCTAGAGGGGAGGGATTTTATATGAGAAGATCTATAAAGGTATTCTTAGTAAATCTGGTGATTGTCTTAGTCACATCTCTAATCCTTAACAGCGCCCTAGCACAGAATAAAAATGTGTTAGACACGCTAAAGGGACAGAAGAACTGTTCCGTCTTTCTAAAAGCTGTAGAGATGGCAGAGCTCACTGAAACACTCACTGGTGAAGGTCCTGTTACTGTCTTAGTCCCAACGGATGATGTAGCGGAAGACCTAAAGTCTGCAGTAGACGAAGGGGATACGGATAAAGTTTACAGCATTGTCAGCTGTCATATAATTTCAACGGAAGGTCTCTCTGCTAATGAATTGGCTGAAAGTGGGGAGGTTTATACAGATGGAGGGACAATTACTGTAAAGAAGGAGGGTAAGGACATTATAATTAACGATACAATAAAGATTACAAAGGCAGATATCAAAGCAAGTAACGGAATAATCCATCTAATAAACGGTGTAATTATGCCAGCGGAAGAAGAAGCATTTGAAGAAGAAACATTTGAAGAAGAATCAGAGGAGGAAGAAGGTAACGACTAAAAGAATCTAAGGGGAGATGAGTATCTCCACCATCTCCCCTTCTTTTAATTCAACTGTTTCTTCTAGTTTTATTGTATTCTCTTCTAGATTAGCTTTTAGTATTTTCTCTTCTCCATCCTTTATTAATTCGACAGAAATATTTACACCAAATCTCTTTGGTATCTCTAGTTTTATACTTTTCATCCTTATTTTCCCGTAGGAGCTTACTATATCGACCCTGAAGAGGTCTTGAGAGACTTTCTGGGAAAACATCCCCCAACCGCTATTTGTAGAGAAGAAACATTTAAAATCAGAAGTATTTATCCTGGGTTTAAAACCTATAGTAAAGTTCCTCCCGTCATATTCGTAACCAGATAGAGCCAAGAGTAAACCCCAGCTAGCCATAGCCCTAGCATAGTGATGCCCACATTCTGGTTCATCCCAAGGATTCCTTTTTAGTCCATCAAACCTTTCCCTTAACGCCTTTACTATTGTTAACCCCTCTTTTAGAAAACCTCTATATATCAAATGACTAGCTACCTGATACTCTACTCCTGTCCAAACCTCATCTGAATAAGGGAATGGGAAAGGCTCTCTATTGCCCTTAGGCCAGGTGCAGAGTATT
>JACIXS010000413.1 GCA_014360335.1 bacterium
GACCTATTAAAAGACCAGGATAGGGTAGGGGTTATAGCCTTTGACCATTCATTCCAGTGGATTGTAGACCTTACAAGTGCAAGGGAGAGAGAGAATATAGCTAAAAAGATATCAATGATACAACCTGGTGGTGGAACCGCAATGTATCCTCCTATGGAATCCGCATATTTGGCGCTCAAAAATGAGAAGGCTAGAGTAAAACATATAATAGTCCTGTCCGATGGTCAGACAGAGCCAGGCAGATTTAAGTCTCTAGTTGAGCAGATGAGACTTTCTGATATAACGGTTTCTACTATAGCTATTGGTAGCGATGCAGATATAAACCTTATGCGTAATATAGCAGAATGGGGGCAGGGTAGATTCTACTATACAAATGATATATACTCTGTGCCACAGATATTCCTTACAGAGACGTTAACAAAGAGTAGACCTTATTTGACAGAAAAGCCATTTAATCCTATTCTAAATAGTTATGTAGAATTTCTTGAAGGTATAGATAAACTTCCTACTATGTTAGGCTATGTCTCTACATCTATCAAGCCTAAGGCTAAACAACTGATGAGCGCTTTGGATAATGAACCACTGTTAGCTTATTGGCGCTATGGACTTGGTAAAGTTTTAGTATTTACATCCGATTCTGGTAAGAGATGGGCAAATAAATGGGTTAGTTATCCGTCTTTCTCTAAATTTTGGAGTCAAGCAGTCCGTTGGCTAGGACAAGATGTATCTAGCTACTATGTTTCTATATCTACCTCAGAAAGGTCTAAAGAGGTAGATATAGTGGTTGATGCATTTGACTATAATGGGAGATTTGTGAACTTTTTAGATGGAACCTTTAAGGTCCTCTCTCCTTCTGGAGATTTGATAAAAGGAGATCTCATACAGAAAGATTCTGGAAGATATTATGGAAAGGTAAAAGTTAGAGAAGAAGGCATTTATTCTCTTTCTGTTGAACTAAGTAGAGGGAATATGATTATAAACGGTTTGGGTGGGTTCTACGTTCCAATCTCTAAAGAGCTAAGAGATGTAGAAAGTAACAATTCACTCTTATACTCTATTGCAGAGGTAACAGGTGGAAGGGTACTAAATAGCCCTAAAGACGTCTTTGACGAAAAGATAAGAGGTTTCAATATCGAATATATAGATGTATGGCAGTTTGTTTTGCTATTGTCTGGTATTTTATTCCTTTCCGAACTAGTATTAAGAAAGTTACCAGCGCTAAGGGAACAGAAAGAACTGTTGATTTCTCTTTTGAATAAATTTTCTAAGCTTAGAGTATCTACCAGTTCTATCTCTATGTACGAGAATTCTTACGAGAATCCTCCGATAGAATTTAAGCCGTATAAACCCAAGGAAGAGTCTCCTCTAAAATCTTCAAGTATGGAACATGCTGCTAGATTATATATCGCTAGATTGAAACAAGAAAGAGAAGAGAAAAAATAAAACCCACCAGAAAAACCTGGTGGGTTAAACTTTCTAAGAATTAGAAGCTGAATGTTA
>JACIXS010000414.1 GCA_014360335.1 bacterium
AATACTCCTATGTTGTCTCCTGCCCTTCCTTCATCCAGTATCTTACGAAACATCTCTACTCCTGTCGCTACTGTCTTACGTGTCTCCCTTAATCCCACTATCTCTACTTCATCTCCTACTTTGATTATTCCTCTCTCTACTCTCCCAGTTACTACTGTTCCTCTACCTGATATTGTAAATACATCTTCTATAGGCATTAAAAAGGGCTTGTCTATTGGCCTCTCAGGCTCTGGTATGTAGCTGTCTAATGCATCCAATAACTCCTGTATGGGCTTATACTCTTCTGCATTGGGGTCTTTGCTGCTACTTTCTAATGCTTTCAACGCTGACCCCTTTATGATTGGTATCTCATCACCTGGAAATCCATACTTGCTCAATAATTCCCTTACTTCAAGCTCTACTAAGTCCAATAACTCTGGATCATCTACCATGTCTGTCTTGTTCATAAATACTACTATGTATGGCACTCCTACCTGCCTCGCAAGCAGTATGTGCTCTCTTGTCTGTGGCATGGGTCCATCATTCGCTGCTACTACTAATATTGAACCATCCATTTGCGCTGCTCCTGTTATCATGTTCTTTATATAGTCTGCATGACCAGGACAGTCTACATGCGCATAATGCCTCTTGTCTGTCTCATACTCTACATGCGCTGTGTTTATCGTTATCCCCCTCGCCTTCTCCTCAGGTGCATTGTCTATCTGATCATAACTCCTATACTGCGCCATACCCTTCAATTCCAAATACTTCGTTATCGCTGCTGTAAGCGTGGTCTTGCCATGATCAATATGCCCTATCGTCCCTACATTTACATGCGGCTTCTTCCTCTCAAATTTTGCCTTTCCCATTATCTTCCTCCTTAAAATTCTCCTTAAACTTTTATT
>JACIXS010000415.1 GCA_014360335.1 bacterium
GTTAAAATGGGATAAGGATAAAATGGACATTTGATGGTGTTGCAGAATTCTCTATAAGATCAGGCGGAGCACTAAGAAGAGCCTTTCAGGATCCGATAAATGTAGCTATTTTATGGTCAACTTGGATCAATACTAAGGGTGCATCTGGAGAAGAACCGCCAGAGATTATTAAGAGATTCTATGAAATTGGCGATAAGTTCTTAGTTACCTCACCGAAGTCAAGGGACTACAAAAAGTTAGGAGGAGAACTATTAAAGATAGCTACTGAGAATCTATGGGTTATTGGAACCTCTGTTGCCCCAAGGGTTATAATAATAAGTAATAAACTTGGTAACACTCCGAAAGAAGGAACTTTTGCAGCAGATTATATGTTCTGGGTGCCTTATATGGGAGATACATGGTTTTTCAAGAGGTGAGGGCTAGAAGATGCAGTTATCTTACTTACTAAGACGTCTGCTCTATATGATTCTTGTCCTCTTCATAATGTCTATCTTCTCCTTTATAGTTATTCAGTTACCTCCTGGAGATTATCTAACTACGTATATAATGACACTACAAACACAGCAAGGTTTTGTAGAAGCTTCGCAGGTTGAGGCCCTTAGAAAGCAGTATGGATTGGACTTACCAATATATCAACAGTATATATACTGGATAAAGAATATGTTTAAGGGAGATTTTGGTTGGTCTTTTGAGTGGAGACAACCGGTCGGCAAGCTTATTGCCGACCGGCTTCCTATGACTGTAGTAATTTCAGTTCTTACCTTACTATTTACCTACGCAGTTGCTATTCCCATTGGTATATACTCAGCAACACACCAGTATTCTTTTGGAGATTTCTTCTTTACTGTTATAGGGTTTATCGGATTAGCTACACCTAGCTTTTTCTTAGCATTAGTTCTGATGTATGTATTCAATCGATATTTAGGGTTTAATGTAGGTGGACTTTTCTCTGCTCAGTATATAGATGCTCCTTGGAGTTTTGATAAATTTATCGACCTCTTAAAACATCTACCCATCCCTATATTCGTTATAGGACTTGCTGGGACTGCTAGTATCATTAGGATAATGAGAGGTTGTCTATTAGATGAACTTAGACAGCAGTATGTTATAACTGCTAGGGCCAAAGGCCTAGAGGAAAGAAAACTACTATATAAGTATCCGGTGAGAATAGCTATAAATCCTATTATAAGCACCATAGGTTGGGTTCTTCCAGGAATTGTGTCCGGTGCAACTATTACAGCTATAGTGTTAGATATTCCAACAGTTGGGAACCTCCTTTACACTGCACTTCTATCTCAGGATACCTATTTGGCTGGTAGTTCTATTATGATTCTTACTTTTTTGACAATAGTTGGTACATTTATCTCTGATTTATTATTGGCATGGGCTGACCCAAGAATCAGGTATACATAAAAAATAAAAGAGGGAATTGTAATATGGAAGAAGAAAGATCTGTTCAGATGTTAGAAGAGGAGCTCAGTAGAGAAAAAGAAGAATTATATACTGCTACACAGTGGCAGCTTATGTGGAGAAAGTTTAGAAAGCATAAGCTTGCCATTATGGGTTTAGTAATGTTACTAATCCTTTATACTCTTGGTATATTCTGTGAGTTTTTTGCTGTCTATGATCCAGCTAAGCGTGATACCAATTATATATATGTCCCTCCACAGAGGATACACTTTATAGATGAATCTGGGAAGTTTCATTTACGTCCATTTGTTTATGGATTAAAGCAGGAGAGCGATCCAATAACCTGGAGAAGGATATATGTGGAAGATAAGAGTGTTAAGTATCCTATATACTTTTTTGTTAAAGGGGATAAATATAGATTATGGAATCTTATAGAGTGTGATAGGCACTTTATAGGAACAAAAGAAGGTTATCTTTTTCTGTTTGGTACGGACGAGTCTGGTAGAGACCTTTTTTCTAGAACTATCTATGGGACCCGTATATCGCTCTTTACTGGTTTAGTTGGAGTGTTTTTCAGCTTTGTTATTGGTTGTATTTTAGGTGGAATCTCTGGATACTATGGTGGAACTACAGATATTATAATTCAGAGAATCATCGAATTTTTGATCTCTCTTCCTTCTATACCCCTTTGGATGTCGCTTGCTGCTGCTATGCCTAAAAATTGGTCTCCATTAAAAGTATATTTTTTGATTACTATAATACTTTCCCTTATAGGTTGGTGTAATCTAGCTCGTGTAGTTAGAGGTAAGCTGTTAGAGCTTAGAGAATTAGATTTTGTTACCGCTGCTAGACTTGCTGGAGCTAACGACTGGGATATTATAGTAAAGCATTTGCTCCCTAATTTCTCCAGTTATCTTATAGTTAATATAACTCTAGCAATCCCTGGAATGATTCTTGGTGAAACCGCTTTAAGCTTTTTAGGTATAGGATTGAGGCCTCCTATTATAAGCTGGGGAGTTCTTCTTAAGAATGCTCAAAATATAAACACTATAGCCTTACAGCCCTGGTTACTGATACCTGGGATATTTATAGTGATCACTGTGCTCGCCTTTAATTTTTTAGGAGACGGATTAAGGGATGCTGCGGACCCCTATAGATAATCTTCTTGTAAAGAAAGGAGCTATATTATGAGTGAGTTAAAAAGGAAAACAGTAAAGGTTTTTGTTGATGCCAATAGATGGCAAGGAATTTTTTCGCATAACTGGAATTATATAGGGTATGATGAGATTAATTATACACATACCCCGGAAGGGGAAGAGGTTCTAGAGAAATTTATGAGTTTTGCTGAGAAGCATTACTATATTAGAGCACATCATCTTCTATGTACAGGGAACTGTCACGGCTTCTATAAGTGGGGTTCTACAAATGTTTATACAGAGGATGAATATGGAAATCCTATATATAATTGGAAAATTATAGACAGAATATTTGATATCTATCTAAGGTATAATTGCAAGCCTTTTGTAGAGATAGGCTTTATGCCTCAAGCTTTGACAAGTTATGGAGGTAATAGTTATTTTGAATATCGTCAAGATGGATGGCGATATCCTCCAAAGGATTATCAGAAGTGGTATGAACTTGTCTATAATTTAGTTAAACATTGTATAGAACGTTACGGGATAGAAGAGGTTAAGACCTGGTATTGGGAGTTGTGGAACGAGCCTGATATAGATTACTACTGGAAAGGAACTTTAGAAGACTTCTGTAAATTATACGATTATACAGAGTCTGCTATCAGAAGTATTCTCCCTGAAGCCAAGATTGGTGGTCCAGCTACCACTGGTCCCTTCAAGGGCAAAAAGTCTGCTGAATGGCTAGATCGATTTTTAGACCACTGTGTTAATGGGACTAATTATTTTACAGGTTCTCAAGGAACTAGGATTGACTTTATCTCTTTTCATGCCAAGGGAGCTGGTTATGGGTTTGATGTTCATTATAAGAAACAGTTGCCTTCTATAAAAAGATTGCTTAGTCAGGTTCAGCTTGGGCTAGAGATTATAGATAAGTATCCTGCTCTAAAGGGCCTAGAGTGTGTGTTATCCGAAGTAGACCCTGACGGCTGGGCAGCGGGAGGTAGGTTTGATAATCCAAACTTAAATTTCCGTAATACTGAATATTATCCAAGCTATGTAGTAACTGCATTTACTAAGCTTACAGAATTGGCAGAAAGGTATAACAGAGATTTAAAATTATTAAGTTGGGCATTTATGTTTAGAGGAGAAAGATGTTTTGAAGGGACTAGGGCATTTGTTACTCAAGGTATAGATAAGCCAATCTTGAATCTCTTTAGGATGTTCTCTTTTCTAGGTGATAAGAAGCTTTATTTTGAAAGTTCGCAAAAGAAAGATCAGCTAAATTTTATAGATGATTATGGTGCTAGTGAAGAGCCAGAGATTTATGGTATAGCTACAATGACTGGAAGTAAGAGTATAGAAATCTTATTATATTGTCACCATGATGATTGGGATATTAAAGATGAGTATGAGATTGAGTTAGAAGTTGTTAATATGCCGTTTGATATCTCCAAAGTAGAGGTAAGACACTATAGATTAGACAGAGACCATAGTAATGCCTATGCTGAGTGGATTAGGCAGGGAAAGCCGGATTATCCAACAGAGGGTCAGAGAAGAGCTATCAAAGCAAGAGAGAGCCTTGAGTTATATGAACCAATGTGTAATGTCTCTGTATTTAATAAGACATTTAGAAAGAACTTCATTCTTCCTACACATGGTATCTCTTTAATTGTGATTTCACCAGCAAAATAAATTCTAGGAGGTAATGAGATTATGAAGAAGGATTTGAGTAACAAAACTGTTGGTTTAATTCACGCTTCTTCATTAACGATACCAATAGCAAAACCTTTTATACAAGAGATAATCCCTGAGGTTCAAGTGATGCATCTATGCGATGATACGATTCAAAGGGATAACCTTTTGGCAGGGGTTGGTGTTATCCCAAAGATAAACTATTTTAAGTTTACTACTTATGCTCATTTTTTAGAAGAGGCTAAAGTAGACCTAATTGTCCTTATGTGCTCAACGTTTAATAGGGCGGTTGAATTTGCTAGACCTATGATTAATGTCCCAATGCTCCAGATAGATAGACCTATGATGGAACTAGCTGTCAAAACTGGTAAGAAGATAGGACTTCTTGCAACTCTACCAACCACAGTGCCATCTTCAGAAAGACTCCTTAGACTTGTTGCAGAGGAGATGGGTAAAGAGATTGAGATAAAAACTGTTCTAAGTTCAGACGCTTTTAAAGAGATAGAAAAGGGAAATGTAGAGAAGCATAATGAAATACTTCTTGAGGAAATAGATAAATTAAGCAAAGAGGTCGATTGTATCTGTATGGCTCAGATATCTATGTCTGTTTTGGAATCAAGACTTACTAATGTAAGGGTACCTGTCTATAATAGTGGTAGAACAGGATTTACACGAGTTAGGGAAATATTAGAATCTATTTAGGGATTACTATGGTTTCTGAAGAAATTATAAAGAGATTAGAAAGGATAGCATTAAAGATGAGGCTAGATATACTTGAGATGGTAGGGGTAGGCAAGGCAGGACACTTAGGTGGCTCTAGCTCCTGCGCAGATATTGTAGCTAGTCTATATTTTTATAAGATGCGAATTGACCCTAACAATCCAAAAGCAGAAGATAGAGATAGATTCCTCTTAAGTAAAGGTCATGGAGCTTTGGCGCAGTATGCAGCTCTAGTTGACTTGGGATATATACCTAGAGAAGAGATGGGAAAGACAAAAACCCTTAAAGGGATACTCCAGGGACATCCTGATATGAAGAAAACTCCTGGTATTGAGGCAAATACAGGTTCTTTAGGACAAGGGTTATCGATAGCGGTAGGTATGGCTCTTGGGCTTAGATTAGATAAAAAAGATAGCAAGGTTTATGTAATATTAGGTGATGGAGAACTTGCAGAAGGACAGATATGGGAAGCGGTTATGTGTGCAAGTTATTACAAGCTTGATAATCTTATAGCTATAGTTGATAACAATAGACTCCAGGCAACTGGTCCTATAGAGGAAAGACTTAATATATTCCCCGTAGCACCAAAGTGGGAAGCTTTTGGTTGGTACGTAAAAGAGATTGATGGGCACAATATTAGAGAGATAGTAGAGACTCTGGACGAATTAGATAATATTTATGGAAAGCCAAAGGTTATTATCGCAAAGACTATAAAGGGGAAAGGTTTTTCTTTTGCCGAAAACAACCCCGCATTCCATAATAGTCCACTAACAGAAGAGCAATATCTACAGGCTAAGAGGGAATTAGAAGAACAGATGGCGAGGTGGAGCTAATATGGTTCTAGAAAATCTTAGAGAAGCATATGGGAGAACACTAGTAGAATTAGGAGCTATAAACAAAGATATAGTAGTGTTAGATGCAGACCTTAGTAAATCTACAAGAACCATACTATTTCAAGAAGCCTATCCAGATAGATTCTTTGAGATGAGTATAGCTGAACAGAATATGGTAAGTGTGGCGGCAGGGTTGGCTTTAGTTGGTAAGATTCCATTTGTTCACTCATTTGCAGTATTTGCTACAGGTAGAACTTATGACCAGATTAGGCAATCAGTATGTATAGCTGGTCTTAATGTAAAGATATGTGGATCGAGCTGTGGCTTATCTGACTTTGGAGATGGTGCAACACACCAATCGATAGAGGATGTTGC
>JACIXS010000416.1 GCA_014360335.1 bacterium
TAAGGCTATCTTAATAAGGATATTCAAAATATTCCAGAAGATAAGAGATTTATCTTATCCTAACCTAGATAGATTAACAGAAGAAATCTCATTTGAGATAGGCAAGGTCTCAAAGAGAACTATAAAGAGAGATATTGCTACTCTAAGAAATGACTTTAATCTCCCAATAGAGTATGACCGAAGAAGAAGGGGATATTATTTAACAGAAAAATGTGAATTCCCCTTCCCTCCTCTAAGTGGTGGAGAGGTTATCTCTCTCCTGATAGCTACGAATTTACTACAACAATTTAAGGGAACCCCGCTAGAAAAGAGTCTGTCATCTTTAGAGAAGAAGATAGAATTACTATTATCAGATAAGATTTCCATAAATCCAAAAGAACTAGAGATGGCTCTCTCAGTAAATATCTCTTACATAAAACTTAAGACCGATGTAAGTGACGCATTCGATAATATATTCAAGGCTATAAGAGGAAAACGAAGGATTCTTATCAATTATCACTCATTGAGCTCTAACGAGACAAGAGAAAGAAAAGTCGACCCATATCATATATACAACTTCCAAGGGGTATGGTATTTCTGTGGATATTGTCACTTCAGGAAAGAGATTAGGGACTTTGCACTTGATAGAATTAGTAACATAAAAATTCTTAATGAGAAGTTTGAAGTACAGAAGGATTTTGACTTAAGAGAGTACCTAAATAGAGCATTCAGAATCTACAAGGGAGATACCCAAAAGATAAAAGTCTGGTTTGACTCCTATCAGGCTAGATGGATAAAAGAGAGGATATGGCATGAAAGCCAAAAGATAGAAGAATTAGAAAATGGGGAGATAATCCTCACTATAGAGGGAAATACCGAAGAAATAAAACGATGGGTTATGAGCTATGGCTCACACTGTAAAGTCCTAGAGCCTGAGTCACTTAGAAAAGAAATAGAAGAAGATATTAAAAGATTAAATGAGCTTTATAGTAAAGGGTCAACATGTGACCCTCTGAGTGGTTAAACTCTAAGCTAGATGATGTGAAAGGATAAAAATTATGAGAATAAGAGTGACTTATGAAATCTTAGAAGGAAATAGGGTAGTCTTACCAGCACATTACAACTATCACATACATGGGTTAATATATAGAACATTCTCTAATGAATTAGCAAGTAAACTTCACACTAAGGGGTTTATTCTCGATAAAAGACCGTTTAAACTCTTCACATTCTCTAGGATTTTAGAAAAAGGTAATTTAATAAAGAACGGAAAAGACGCTAAACTCGTCTTTGGCAGAAAAATATCTTTCTTTTTCTCTTCTCCTGTAGAAAACATTGTAGCTGATCTGGGGGAGATGTCATTTAAGAGAAGAGAGTTTTCTCTATACGGTCAGAGGATATATCTATCCCAACTAGAAGTGATAACTCCACCAAGACTTGAAGACAGATTACTTATAAAAGCCCTTTCACCAATCACTGTTTACAGCACATTTAAAAAGGCAGACAATGAAAAGGTCTTATACTATTATAAACCATACGAAGAAAGCTTTCAGAAGCTAATAGAAGAAAATGCAAAGAAAAAATATAGAGTATTATATGGGAAAGAACCTGAAGGGCTTAGGCTTTCAATAAAACCCTATAAATTCTCTGTTGAGAAGAATCGTTGTATTGTATTCTTCAAGAATACCCCTATAGAGGGATGGACAGGTATATATGAACTTAGTGGGAGCCCAGAACTTATAGCAATTACCTATAATGCAGGATTAGGTAGTAAAAACTCGGAGGGATTTGGAATGTGGGATATCTGGAGAGGAGGTGAAAAGGATGCTTGAAGCGGTAAAAGAGCTTGGAGAGTTAGTATTAGAAAAAGAAAAAAAGGATATCTTAACAAGTCTTGTAGAAGACCCAAATAGTAATAGCAGATACAATAATGTGTGCATTATCAAATTTAAAAAGGAAAGGGATAATTTATATTATCAAGACGTAGAAAGAGAAGAATATAAAAAGGACTATATATTGAAATATCTCTATAGAAGTGGTTCAGCCAATGGACCAGACTTTTCACCAACTGCAAAACTTACAGAACCGGAGAAAACCTTTCCGATGAAAATACTTGGTTGGTTTAACAAGACTCTTAAAGATAAAACTACAAATCTTTCAAATGAAGAACGTATACTCTTAATTAAAATTCAAGAGGAACTAGAAGAAAACAGAGAAGATATTATCAGTAAGATTACAGAGATGCGTAAAGAGATACCTAAAAAGGAGTCTATCTTTATAACCATAAAGATAGAAGAGAATGGAGAAGAGTATTACCCTGGAGACTTTGAGATATTTAGAAGGTTATTAATAGAAAATGTTGAAAAAAAAGACCTAGAGATCTTTTCAGAAGATAAGGTATGCTCCATATGTAAAGAAAAGAAGTCGGTAGTTATAGGTAACGCTGGAGTATACGCATTCTATACTTTAGACAAACCAGGCTTTATAACTGGAGGATTTGATGAGAATCTGGCATGGAGGAACTTTCCTGTATGTCTTGACTGTAAGAGGGCTTTAGAAGAGGGTAAAAGATTTATAAAAGAGAATCTTAGATTCAGTTTTGCAGGGATATCTTACCAACTTATACCAAAGTTTATCTTTGGAAAAGAAGAAATAAAAGATGTAGTAGATATATTTGTCGACTCTTCAAAGATAGTTTCTCTCAAAAAAGAAGTAAAAAAGGCTTATCTAGCTGATGAAGATGAGATATTAGATATCTTATCTGAATCTAAAGACGTATTAACTCTTAATTTTCTCTTTATAAAGGAACAGCAATCTGCAGAAAAGATTCTACTACTTATCGAAGATGTATTTCCTTCACGATTAAAAAGCATCTTTCTAGCTAAAGGATACGTTGATAGATTATTCAACGAGAATTTTACATTTAGGACGATAAGGAACTTCTTTTCAAAATCTGATCCCAATAAGAGAGAATATGACTTGGATAAATATTTTCTAGAACTTGTAGATTCCGTATTCAAAGATAGAGTTATCGATAGAAGTTTCATAATGGATTTTTTGATGAGAAGAATAAGAGATAGTTTTATAAAAGATGAATACCTATCTATATGTATAAATGAAGCCCTTATGGTTGTTGTCTTTTTGGAAAAGTTAAATCTACTAGAGATGGAGGTGAAAGATATGGAAGCTAGATTATTTGATAGTTTATTCAAAAAGTACGAACCTACATTTGAAGCTCCTGTCAAAAGAGGGTTATTTCTTCTTGGAGCTTTAACCGAACTATTACTTAGAAGGCAGTATAAAGATAGAGGCTCTAAACCATTTATGAAAGAGCTTAAAAGTCTAAAGATGGACCAGAAAGACTTTATAGGACTCCTACCTAAGATCCAAAATAAACTGGAAGAGTATGACGCTTTTGATAAGGGGAAGAGGCTTATAGCCGAAGAAGCCTCACATTATCTGCTACTTGCAGGAGATGAATGGAAGATGAGTGTAGATGAGATGAATTTTTATTTTTCCTGTGGTATGAATCTAGTTCAGGAAGTTGCCAATATAGTTTATACCGATAAAGAATCGATAAAAGAAGAAATCGAATTGGAGGAGGGATAAAAATGAATAATATCATCAAGAACCGTTCAGAGATTTTATTTTTGTACGATGCTACAAATATTAACCCCAATGGGGACCCATTAGATGAGAACAAACCACGTATAGATGAGGAGACAGGGAGGAATATTGTAACCGATGTGAGATTAAAAAGAACAATTAGAGATTATCTCTTCGACTACAAAGACATAGAGGTTTTTATAAGGGAGATAAGGGAAGAAGATGGCAATTTAAGGACAAAAGAAAAGAGGTTAGAAGAATTTAAAGACAACGAAGAACTTATAGAGGAATGTATAGATGTCAGACTCTTTGGAGCTACCACCGCAGTAAAAGGAAAGACTATGACGTTAACAGGACCTGTTCAATTCAAATATGGATATTCACTACATCGTGTAGACCTGACTTATATAAAAGGCACCACAGTAATGCCTTCTGCACAAGACAGAAGACAGGGAACATTTACTGAAAAGTATATACTTCCATACTCTCTTATTGTTTTCTATGGCATTGTAAATGAAAATGCTGCCAGAACTCAAAATATACCATTAACAGAAACTGATATAGAACTACTATTAGAAGCTATGTGGAACGGGACAAAGAATCTTATATCTACCTCTAAAGTTGGGCAGATGCCCAGACTTCTAATACAGGTAATACATAAGGAATCCAACTATCATATAGGAGAATTAGATAAACGTGTAAGGTTTATATCCGATAAAAATGATGAAGAGATAAGGGATATAACCGATGGAGTCTTAGATATAACTGAACTGGCAAACACTCTAAATAGCAATGGAGATAGTATTCTTAAGATAAGATACAAGTTAGATGAAAGATTACAACTCTCGCTAAATGGCAAAAAGACATCCCTTAAAGAGGCTCTTACTGGAGTTAGCCTAGAAGAGCTTCCTTTTTAGGAGGCAAATATGAAGACCCTAATATTTGATATTTGGGGAGACTTTGCCCACTTTAAGAGATTCTATACCACCTCTTCTCCACTTACTTTCTCTTTTCCTCCCCCTCCTACGGTAAAAGGTATATTAGGGGCAATTATAGGATCTGATAAAAATAATTATCTAAAGGTCTTCTCTAGAGATAAATGTACTATTGCTATTCAGATCTTAAATCCGATAAAGAAGATAAGACTTGGCTTAAATCATATAAATACGAAAGGAAATTTCTGGCGTCCAACAAAGAAAGGGACTCATGAAGCAAGGACTCAAATTCCCTGTGAATTTGTAAAAGATCCAGCTTATAGGATATATGTTTCTCATAAAGATGAAGAAATATTTGATGCTTTAGTAAAAAACTTAAAAGCCCACAAGACCTTCTTTACTATTTCTCTGGGGTTAAGCGAATTATTGGCAGACTTCAAGTATATAGGCATTATGGAATTTGAAGAGGTTAAAGAAGAAGAAACGGAAATATCTTCTATTCTTCCGGCAAATCTAATCTTAGAAGGGATAGAATTTAGAGAGGGCTACAGGTACTTTAAAGAAAGAATACCAATAGATATGAATCAAGACAGAGTAGTAGAGAAATATGAGGATGTTCTCTATGAGTCCCAAGGTAAAAAGATATATGCAATGATAGAGAGCTTCTGGAAAGGAGAGGACGGGACCTGTGTCGCTTTCCTCTAGATTATACTCTCATCCAGATAAACCTTTAGAGGTACATCTAATAAATGTAACAAACCTTGCCATAAAGAATCTAGAAGATACCCCTGTAAAGAATTTATACGTTTTTAGTAGGGATAAAATAAAAAGAATAGTAAAAGTCTGCAGTTTATGTCACGATCTAGGTAAAGCCACTGGATATTTTCAGAAGTATCTATTCTCAGAAGAGAAAGAGCAGGAGAAATTGAAGGCTATGGAGGAGACACATCATTCACTTCTCTCTTCAGTTATTTCATTCTTTGTAGCTTCTAAAGAGTTCGAAGATGATAAAGATTTAGATAGAGAACAGAAATTACTTCTATCCTTCATAGCCTATCTATCCATAAAAAGACACCACGGAGACCTAGAAGATATCCTAATAGAAAGCATCTTAGATGATGGAGACGAAGAACTTTTAAATAAGCAGATAGATAGTATTGAGGATGATAAATTCTCTGTGCTTGTAGAGATTTTAAAAAATAATGATCTAAAAATAGACTTAAACAAAGCGATTCTTAGAGAATGCGTCTCCTATACAAAAGAACATCTGGTAAAACTCAGAAGAAAATTCAGAAAGATAGAAGAAGAGAAGAACATAGAGCTATACTTACTGATGAATTTAATATTCTCACTTCTTATAGATGCAGATAAAAATGAGGTAGGTATTAAAAACATCTTAGAGAGAAAAAAAATAGAGATTCCTTATACTGTAGTTGATAGCTATAAGGCTAATAAAGGATTCAAAAACATCTATATAAATCAACTAAGAGAAGAGGCTTACAGAGAAGTCCTTAACAGAGATTTAGATTTAAACCAGAAGATATACTCTCTAAATCTTCCCACAGGTTTAGGAAAGACATTTGCATCCTTTGCCTTTGCCTTAAAGCTTAGAGATAGGATTTATAGGGAAAAGAAATATATACCACGCATTATATACTCTCTCCCATTTTTAAGTATAATAGACCAAAATGCACAGGAGATAGAGAACATTCTTAAAACCAATGGAATCTCGTTAGATACAGATATACTCCTAAAACATCATCATCTATCAGATGTTTACTATAAAAAAGAAAACGTAGAATTCGAACCAGAGGAGGCAAGATTACTTATCGAAGGGTGGAACTCTGAGCTTATAATTACAACATTTGTTCAACTATTCCATACACTAGTTTCTAATAGAAATAAACCACTTCTTAAATTTCATAGATTAGCAGGAAGCATTATTATTCTAGATGAGGTGCAGGCTATCCCATTCAAATATTGGCTCTTGCTAAAAGAACTACTTTCTACCCTTACTAAAAAGCTAGATACCTATATAATATTTGTTACCGCTACACAGCCCTTAATCATACCTAGAGAAGATATGTATCAACTTGTAGACCCGGAAAAATACTTCAGACAGATGGAAAGGGTTGCCATAAAATTTAAAATCGACAATCGACTATGTCTAGATGAATTTATAAGAGAATTAGATTTAGAGAAAGATAAAAGTTATCTATTTGTATTAAATACGATAACTTCAGCAAGAGAATTCTATAAACTCCTAAAAGACAAAACAGGTGAAGAAATCATCTATATGTCATCTCACATTGTCCCATACGATAGATTAAAAAGGATAGAAAGGATAAAAAAGAAAGAAGTTAGGCTAGCAGTCACAACACAGCTTGTTGAAGCTGGAGTCGATATAGACTTCGATATCGTATATAGAGATATGGCTCCTTTGGATTCAATAATCCAGGCGGTTGGTAGATGTAATAGAAACTGGGGGAAAAGGGGAGAAACAATTGTCGTATATCTAAAAGATGAAAACAGGGCTTATGCCTCTTACATCTATGATTCGCTACTATTAGATATAACAGCTAAAATCCTATCTAAAAAAGAAATTATAGAAGAGAAAGAGTTTTGGGATGTAGTCAATTCATATTATCTAGAGGTTCAGAAGAAGAAATCCAGCGATATATCTAATGAGTTTATCAATGCGATATACAGATTAAAATATAATAGTACCGATGAAACAAAAGGGGTAGAAGATTTTAAATTGATAGAAGAAGACTACCCTAAACTTGAGGTATTCATAGAATTAAACGATGAGGCAAAAGATTTATGGAGAAGATTCACAGAGATTAAAGAGATAAAAGACCTAGTAGAGCGAAGGATAGAATTCAATAAGATCAAGGCAAATTTTTATAAATATGTAGTATCTATCCCTGTAAATGTAGAAAATATACCGCCTATAATAAATGGATTTGGCTATGTAAGTAATAGTTCTTTATCTGATTACTATGATGAGATAACAGGTTTTAAACCCAAAGGAGACACCGTATTGTTATGGTAGTGCAAATTACAGGAACCATAGTTCAAAGTTACTCTATATGCCACAGACAGTGTTGGCTTATGTCCCGTCAGATAGTTCCAGACCAGGACCATCCCTTTATAGAAATAGGAAGATTAATTGATACTGAGAGTTATGATAGGGATAGAAAAAAGATAGAACTTGAAGATATGATAATTGACCTTATAAAAAGTGAAAAGGGTAATATACTTGTAGGAGAGATAAAGAAAAGCTCCAAAGCAGAAGAAAGTGCCAAGATTCAATTAGCATTCTATCTATACAGACTAAAAGAGGCTGGAGTTTCTGTGCAAGGAGTGTTACTTTTTCCAAAAGAGAGAAGAAGAACATACATAGAATTAGATGATAATCTAGAGAAGAAGCTTAAAGAGATGTTTAAAGAGATAGAGGAAACTATTCAGAACCCTGTTCCACCACCGGTTCAAAAGATTAAATACTGCACTAATTGTGCGTATAGGGAGTTTTGCTGGTCATGAGTGAAAGCATCTACATATTCTCCAACGGAGAGATAAAGAGAAAACAAAATACTATATACTTTGAAAATGAAAAAGGAGATTATAAATACATACCT
>JACIXS010000042.1 GCA_014360335.1 bacterium
ATAAAAAATCCAACCAGAAAGGAGTGATAAATTTTGATAGTAAGTATTATACCAAATTTACCTATGCATAAAAAGAGTAAAGAGATATTAGTTGTTATAGTAAGAAGTCTTATAGAGGTAGGAATCCCTTCATTGAGAGGAATAGCTAAAAAGTTAAAGAAGATAAGTTTTATAAGGTATGCAATATCTTTAGCTGTAGATATTTATAGTATGACCTTAATGGTAAGTAAGACAGGGAGGTTGGTGCTTATGTTGGAGGGGATCAAAAAGTGATTACAGATCAGGATAAATAAGTAGTTTACATATGTAACTGATATGTTATAATATTAACAACAGAAATAATAAAGTAATCCGCTTTAGTGGAGGTTAATGTATGATATGATTAGTTATATCATACGAAGGTTGGTGTATTCGATACTTTTACTTTTCTTGGTTTCAATTGTAGGTTTTACTGTTATTCAACTACCCCCAGGAGATTTTCTTACAGTAAGAATCCAAGAGCTTCGAAATAGGGGAGACCTCAGTGCAGAAATTTATGCAGAACAGTTAAGAATAAGGTACGGGCTAGATAAACCATTTTGGATGCAGTATGTTATATGGATAACTCACTTTGTTAGAGGCGATTTTGGATGGTCTTTTTACTATGAAAAACCTGTCAGCGAACTAGTAGGGGAAAGACTTGCTCTTACATTAGTTCTATCTATAGTAACTCTGATATTTACATGGGCTTTAGCTATTCCTATAGGCGTATATTCCGCTACACATCAGTATTCTTGGGGTGATAATCTCTTTACTTTTTTAGGGTTCATAGGATTATCTGTCCCAGGATTCCTTCTAGGGCTTCTTTTAATGTTTATATCTGTTTTCTACTTCAATCAATCAGTAGGAGGATTATTCTCTCCTCAATATGTAAATGCCCCTTGGACATTAGCTAAAGTCGTAGATCTATTTAGACATCTTTGGATTCCTGTTATTATAATAGGTCTTTCTGGAACAGCTGGATTAATTCGTATAATGAGAGGGAATCTTTTAGATATTCTAGGGCAACAGTATGTTCTTACCGCTAGAGCTAAGGGGCTTAGAGAATCCATAGTTATATGGAAGCATGCGGTGAGGGTAGCTATAAATCCTCTTATAAGTTCTCTTGGTATGAGCTTACCTGGTATCATATCCGGTGAATCTCTCGTCTCTATAGTATTAAACCTTCCTACCACTGGTCCTCTATTCCTAGAAGCACTTATGAGGCAAGATATGTTTCTAGCAGGAAGTTTTCTTATGTTTCTTACTATAGCTCTTGTTGTAGGTAACTTTCTTGCTGATCTTGGCTTAGCTTGGGCAGACCCTAGAATAAGATATGAAGAGTAATGGAGGTTTAAATGCCTAAAGAAAAGGTAGTTGTATTAGAGAAAGAACCTACTAGGAAAAGTCCAACCTACTGGAGATTAATGTGGTATAAGTTCAAGAAGAATAAAAGGGCAGTTGTAGGTGGAGTAATATTGATAATTCTATATGCTGTATGTGTTGTGTTTACAGAATTCTTTGCCCCTTATCCTCTAGAGTATGCCACTAATTATATAAGTGCACCTCCTCAAACCTTACATTTTAGAGATGAAAATGGAAAATTCAGTTTTACCCCATTTGTCTATGGATACAAAGAAGAGATAAATGTTGAAAGATTTACAATGGAATTTAAGATAGATACATCAAAAAAGTATAAAGTAAAATTCTTTGTTAAAGGTCAACCTTATAAGCTTTTTGGGCTAATCCCTTCTGATATTCATCTATTTGGAATAGAAGACCCTGAAGGAGTAATCTTTCTATTTGGAACAGATAGGCTAGGAAGAGACTTGTTTTCAAGGATAATCTATGGAGGAAGAATATCTCTAACTATAGGACTGCTGGGGGTATTCCTAAGCCTTATCTTTGGTACCGTATTAGGAACTGTATCTGGTTATTACGGTGGAACTGTGGATATGATAATACAGAGAACCACCGAATTACTTATGGCATTCCCTAATATTCCTCTATGGATGGCATTAGCCACTGCGGTTCCACCTACCTGGTCTCCAATAGCGGTATACTTTGGGATAACTATAATATTATCTTTCTTAAGTTGGGGAGGATTGGCAAGACAGATAAGAGGAATGGTTTTATCCCTTAGAGAACAGGATTTTGTAATGGCCGCAAGAAGTTTCGGTGCAGATGATAAGAGGATAATATTCCGTCACCTTATACCAAACTGTTTGAGTCATATTATTGTCATAAGTACACTTAGTATCCCAGGTATGATTTTAGGAGAAACAGCCCTAAGTTTCTTAGGCCTAGGGCTTAGACCACCAATGACTAGTTGGGGTGTGCTTCTATATGAGACGCAAAACATAAGGTCTCTTAGATATACACCTTGGCTTATTATACCTGTATTCTTTGTTATAATAACTGTACTCTGTTATAACTTTTTAGGAGATGGGTTAAGAGATGCTGCAGACCCTTATTCCAGATAAGAGAGGTAACATATGGGTGATAACAATCTTCTTTTAGAGGTTAAAGACCTTAGAACTTACTTTCCTACCTATAGCGGACTAGTCCATGCAGTAGATGGAGTCTCTTTTAGTATAAAAAAGGGGAGAAATCTGGGGGTAGTTGGTGAAAGTGGTTGTGGTAAGAGTGTAACTGCTTTGACTATTATGGGGCTAGTGCCTTCTCCTCCAGCTAAGATTTCCGGTGAAATTGTACTTTATAAAGACAATAACACAAAGATAGAACTACACAAACTTGACCCTAAAGGTCCTGAGTATAGGTCCATTAGAGGTAAAGAGATGGCTATGATCTTCCAAGAACCAATGACATCTCTAAATCCCGTATATACCATAGGTGAACAGATAATGGAAGCTATTATACTACATCAAAAAGTTGATAAAATGGAAGCTCGTAAAAAAGCCATAGAAATGCTAGATAAGGTTGGTATCCCAAGTCCTGAAAAGCGAATAGACGAGTATCCTCACCAATTAAGTGGTGGAATGAGACAGAGAGTTATGATAGCTATGGCTCTTTCTTGTAATCCAAGTCTTCTAATAGCAGACGAACCGACAACCGCTTTAGATGTAACTATACAAGCTCAGATTCTAGAATTAATGAAGGCTTTACAGAAAGAATTTAATACGTCTATTATGATAATTACACATAATCTTGGTGTAGTAGCTGAGATGGCAAATGAGGTTATGGTTATGTATCTTGGAGAAGTTGTCGAATATGGTGATGTTAAAGAGATATTCCGTAAGAGACTACATCCATATACAGATGGATTATTTAAATCTATACCACGTGTAGGAAGAGATGCAAAACAGCCCTTAACACCCATACAGGGTTCTGTACCAGAACCTATAGACTTACCTAAGAGTTGTAGATTCTTACCTAGGTGCAATTTTAGATTTAGCAAATGTGAAGAAAATCCACCTCTATTTACCCTTGAAAATGGACATAAAGTAAAGTGTTGGCTTTATGAAGATAGTGGAGTAGCTATATGAAACCTATACTTCTCGATGTAAAGGGATTAAAAAAATATTTTCCTGTTAAGAGAGGTTTCTTAAGAAGAACGGTAGGATATATAAGGGCGGTAGATGGAGTAGATCTTTATATAAGGGAAGGAGAAACCTTGGGACTAGTCGGAGAAAGTGGCTGTGGTAAAACTACCGCAGGAAGAACTATTTTAAGGCTAATTGAACCTACAGATGGAAAGATCTACTTTAGAAGTAATATAAGACCTGGAGATAAAGATGGAATGGTAGATATAACAGGGCTTACTCAGGAAGAACTGAAACCTTTAAGGCAAGAGATGGCTATGATATTCCAAGACCCTATCTCTTCTTTAAATCCTAGAATGACGATTAAGGACATAATTAGAGAGCCATTAGAGATACACAATAAAGGGACTCCTAAAGAGCAAGAAGACAGGGTTGTAGAACTCCTAGAGGCAGTAGGCTTGACCGCAGAACATATGTCGAGATATCCTCATGAATTTTCTGGAGGTCAACGTCAGAGGATAGGAATAGCTAGAGCATTAGCCTTAAATCCTAAATTAGTCATATGCGACGAACCTGTCTCTGCACTAGATGTATCCATCCAGGGACAGGTGCTAAACCTCTTAGAAGAATTACAAAAAAGATTGGGGCTAACATATCTATTTATATCTCACGACCTTGCAGTTGTTCAACATATATCTGATAGAGTAGCAATTATGTATCTTGGACAAGTTGTCGAATTAGGGCCAACCGACAAGCTCTATAATAAGCCTTTACATCCATACACAGAAGCATTACTTTCAGCTATTCCAATTCCTAATCCAGAATATCAGAGAGAGAGGATAATCTTACAGGGGGGTGTTCCCTCTCCTCTCAATCCTCCAAGTGGATGTTATTTTCATCCAAGATGTATGTATGCAGATAAGATATGTAAAGAGGAGCATCCAGAACTTAGAGAAGTCTATCCTGAACACTTTGTGGCGTGTCATCTGGCAGAAAAACTACAGTTGAGAGGGATAGAAGATTAATGGTAGAGTTGGAAAAAGATAAAAGGAATATAACAGAGGCAGATGTAGAGTCTGCACTAATAAAAGCTGAAGAGTTAAGAAAACAAAAGCAGTATCAAGAAGCCATAAACCTTTTAGTAGATGTCTTAGAAGCAGGACTTTTGAAACCAAGGATATACTATAGATTAGGGAATATTTACTATGATATGGGAGATTTAGATAGGGCAGAGTATGCATACAAGAGAACTATAGAATTTTCTCCAGAGCATATAAACGCACATTACAATCTATCCGTAGTATACAAGAAAAAAGGAATGATAGAAGAATCTGTTAAATATCTAAGAAAGGCTTATCTGTTAGAGCTTAAATACCCAAGAAAATCTCAGCTGAGTAAAGACCAAAAGATATGGGCAAGAATAATAGCATTAAAGCAGTTTATACTTATAGTTGCCATAATAATAGCAGTCTCGTTTATTTTAAGATATTTAAGTTTTATCTTGGGAAGGAGGTGAAAGTCTAGAAGATACTTGAATTTTTGTTCTTAATTTTTAAGTTATGTCTAAATTTCTAAGAATTTTAACAAAATTTTCAAAAGGAGGAGGATCTAAGGTATGAAGAGGTACTTAAAAATAGTATTGGTTAGTTTGATTTGTGTATCTATAATATTAACAACTATACCTGTTTCTTTTGCTCAGAAGAGGAAATATAGAGAATCCCCTATGTCTGCAGAACTAGTAAAACAGGGGAAACTTCCACCAGTAGAACAGAGATTACCTCAAAAGCCCTTAGTAGTTAGACCTGTAGAAAAGATAGGAAAATATGGAGGTACTTGGAGATTACCATTCTGGGATGCAGGAATGGGCAACATAAAGATGATTATGTACGATCCACCTTTAAGATGGAATATGGATTATACTGCCTATATACCTAATCTTGTTGAGAAGTGGGAATTTACTCCAGATGGTAAGACTATAACGTTCTACTTTAGAAAAGGTGTAAAGTGGTCTGATGGCCATCCATTCACTATGGAAGACCTCAAGTATTGGTGGGAAGATGAAGCGATGAACAAAGACTACCAAGTAGTAATGGTCCCATGGTGGGCTCAGAATAACGATAGGTCTCCCGCTACAGTAAAGTTCATTGATGATTATACTATCTCCTTTACATTTAAAGAAGCGCACTGGAACGTTCCTTACATACTTGCATCTGGATTCTGGGAATGGGAACCACTGATGAAGCCAAAGCACTATCTTAGCCAGTTCCACCCGAAATACAATCCTAAGATGAAAGACTATGAGACACTAAGGTTAAAATCTCAGTGGTGGAATAATCCTGACTTCCCAACCCTCTTTGCTTGGCATTGTGTAAAGTATGAAGCTGGAAAGAGAGTCATATTTGAGCGTAACCACTACTATTGGAAAGTAGACACCGCTGGAAATCAGCTCCCATATATAGACAGAATAGAAGCAGAATATGTTGTTGATCCAGAGGTAAGGCTTCTTAAAGTATTAAATGGCGAATATGATGCAACGTTTAGAGGAGTAGATGACCCAAGACAGATCCCTGTATTGATGGAAAGAGCTGAGAAAGGTGGATACAGGGTTATACTTTGGAAAAATGGTGCTGGTGCCTGGCCTGGTATGATAGTAAACCAAAACTACAATGTAGAGAAGACAAAAGATCCATGGATGAGAAACCTATTGAGGAATCGTGACTTTAGGGCAGCTTTATCTCTCGCTATAGATCGAGAGAGGATCAACAAAGTAATATGGAAGGGCATCGGTAGAGTCCAACAAGGAACAATCAGTGAAGAGTCCTGGCACTTCCAGAGTCCTCAAGGTAAGAAGGTCTTCCAAGAATGGGCTAACAACCTAGCTAAATACGACCCTGCAGAGGCAAACAGACTCTTAGATAAGATTGGACTAACTAAGAGAGATGCAGAAGGATTTAGAACTAGACCAGATGGCAAGAAACTTGAAATCGTACTTGATGTAACTGGTTGGGGTGGTATAGCTATAAATACAGAAACTGCTCCAATCATAAAGAAGTGCTGGGAGGATATCGGACTAAGAGTAATTCTTAATGATGTCTACAATACACCAGAAGAAGGTCTTAGAGACCAAGAGGGTACATATATGATTCGTATGGCTCATACAGCAGAGATGGACCTCTGGACGTACCCAGACTGGGTCTTCCCTGGTCCTAACAACAGATCTTGGCCATTGGTAAGCCTTTGGATTAGAACTGGCGGCGCACAAGGTGAGAAACCAGAACCAGGAAGCCCAGAAGATAGACTATTAAAACTCTATCAGAAGGGTTGTGCAGAGAAAGACCTAGTAAAGAGACACAAATTTGTTTGGGAAGCAGTACAGATACACATCAAAGAAGGACCATTCTTCATTGGCATAACTGGTGGGCTACCAATGCCTGTAGTAGTTAAAAAGAACTTTAGAAACGTTCCGGACTTTGGTGTCCTTGGACCTTGGGCTATTGGTGGACCCGGTAATACCTGCCCAGAGCAATACTTCTTCGAATAATAGCTTTTATAGAATAGGGGGCTGTTAACACAGCCCCCTTAATCTTCTACAGATTATCTAGGACTTCAGTCATACTTATCCTATAGTCAGTATCTTTTTCTATAATAACAACTGCGCGGTGAGATATATTAAGGTTCCAGTAAGCCTTTCCAGTAGCTGAAAGCAAACCGAAAATCATAGCCTTTATAGGTCCTGCATGTGAGACTACTAAGACGTTTTCATTCTTATGCCTTTCGAATATACTTTCTAAAACTCCCATTACTCTCTCTGTAAGCTCTCTAAATGTTTCTCCGCCTGGAGGTGAAACATTCCAAGGGTCTTCCTGCCATCTCTTGAAAAGTTCAGGGTCTTTCTCACTCATCTCCCATATAGAAATACCTGTCCATCTCCCAAAATCTAATTCCCTTAAATTTTCCGTGTAATATATCGGGACATTTAGGAAGCTATTTATGATCTCTGCGGTCTCTCTTGCCCTTAATAGATCACTGGAGTAGATAGAAGTAAACTTTATTTTATTTAAAATAAATCCTAAATCTCTAGCGGACTTTCTACCATTCTCATTGAGGGGAGTATCTGTTTGCCCTTGATATATGCCTTCTCTATTCCAATCCGTCTCACCATGTCTTACTATATAGACACTCATAATGCCAAAAGCACCACAGCCTCGGTGAACTCACAAATAGCACCATAGTTATCTCCAGTAAGTCCACCTATCCTCCAGTTTAGATATAGACTAAACAGATAACCAAAGATAAGGCAAAGGGAAAAGGCTATAAATCCGCGGAATCTTCCTATAATAATGGCTAAAATAAAAGCTAAGATAAATGCAAAGAATAAATCCTCTCTAGATAAAGCCCCAGAAAACAGACTACCCTTTCCTTCCCTTCTAGCATAAGGAAATAAAAATATAGAAAGGGTAATCAGGAATCTACCAAATATAGGAGAGAGTAAAAGGGGTACGCTAGGAAGAGTAGAGTTACTGAGGGCTAAGTATTTTATCCCAAGGATAAAGAATATACCAACCGCTCCGAAAACTCCAATCCTACTATCCCTCATTACCTCTAACATCCCTTCCCTATCTTGTCTACTCATAAGTCCATCTATCGTATCTGCAAATCCATCCAGGTGAATCCCTCCAGTAGTAAGTTCCCAGATAAAGATGGCAATAAATAAAGAGATATCCCTAGAGAGAAACCTAGAAAGTATATTATAAGATAAGATTAGAATGACACCAATAAATAAACCAACAAGCGGAAAGACCCTAGGACTCTTCTTTAATGCGGTTTCATCAAAAGGTCTTCTTATAGGTATTATCGTTAGAAATCTAAGAGCCTCTATAAACTCAGACATTTCTAGATACTCCAGCCTCTTCAAATGTCCTCATATTATAGTAGGCGCTAAGTGCACAGTCTATAACAAGCATACCTATAGCAGAACCAGTCCCCTCACCTAATCTCATATCTAATGTGAGTAACGGTTTGAGTCCCATTAACTCTAGGGCAATCTTATGACCAGGCTCTTTAGAGAGGTGAGAAGGTATTATATACGGGAGGACATTAGGGGCTATCTTATATGCAAGTAGAGCCCCTATTGTTGATATAAATCCATCTATAATAACCGGCTTGCCAATACTAGCACAGCCTATAACTAACCCTGCTATAGCTCCAATCTCCAATCCACCAACTTTCGAGAGGACATCTATGGGGTCTTTAGGGTCTGGATTATTGATTTCTATAGCTCTTGCTATTATATCTATCTTCCTATTTATCCTTTCTTGGTCTAATCCTGTTCCAGGACCTACTAACAGGTCTAGGGGTGTTGAAGGAGAAAAAACACTTAATATTGCAGAACTCGGAGTAGTATTACCTATCCCCATCTCTCCAGTTCCTAATATATCAAATCCTAAAAGATTTAGCTCTTCTACTACCCTTATACCCACCTCTATAGACTTTATAGCGGATTCCCTGCTCATAGCAGGACCTTTAGAAAAATCTTCAGTTCCTCTAAGGACATTGTAGTCTCGAAAATATGGATGGGATATATCAATCTTCTGAGAAACACCGACATCAACTACAAGTACTTTTGCATTAGCAGTAGAGGCTATCGCATTTATACCTGCTCCTCCAGATAAAAAGTTATATACCATCTGAACAGTTACTTCTTGTGGATATGCACTCACACCGTTTCTTGCTACTCCATGGTCCCCTGCCATAATAGCAATATATCTATTGCTGACCTTAGGTTTATCGGTTCTCATTATCCCTGCTAGTTGAACCACTATCTCTTCTAACCTACCCAGACTCCTAGGAGGTTTTGTAAGGTTATCCCACCTTTCCCATACCTTCTTTTGAATATCTTCATCTAAGAGTCTTATATTTGATATCGCTTCATTTAGATTCATTCTTCACCTCCAAAGGAATACCAGCTATCATAAAGAATACCTTACTGGCATATTTAGCAAAAATCTGATTTACCCTACCCAGAAGATCTCTATACCTTCTCCCAATCGGATACTCCGGAACAATACCAAGTCCAACCTCATTAGATAATGCAATAACCTCAGAGTTAATATCTCTAGCATATCTAGCTACCCCTTCAGCTATCTCTATAATCTCTTCATCTGTGTATCTCTCTAGGAGATTAGATACCCACATAGTAAGACAATCTAAGATTATAACCTCAACATCAAGGCCTTCCATTAGCGAGAGTAAACCTACTGGCTCCTCAATGGTCTTCCAATGAGAAGGTCTCTCCCTTTTATGACGCTCTATACGTTCTTTCATCTCCTCATCTAAGGGTAAGGCAGTAGCTATAAATACTACTGTCTCTTTATCTTTTGCTAACTCAAGTGCAAAACTACTCTTACCGCTTCTAGCTCCACCAAGGATAAAGGTCAAGCTCATTTAAAAAGCTCCGGATGAAGATATTTAGCTATAATCTCAAGAGCCAAAACCAACCTCGGTCCACCACTTCCAGTCACAGTTTCCCTCCTTCCAATATTTTTGATTAAATATTTTCCTGGACTAAATTTTATCATAGACTGAAAATTATTTGTCAGTAGTCTGTACTTCTTTAAATACCCTAGAGACTTTCCAACTCTCTTGTAGGTTTCTCCTTGTAAGAAAGACAAGATATCCATCCTTATCTTTCTCATCTAATACTCTCTCAAGATAGACCAATGCCTTAGTCTTATTCATATTAAAACCAACCCTGGATATATAGAACACTGTGTCTGAAATAGAATCTACTTTGCTTTTATCTATCAATATAATAGAAAGGATATCAGTAGATGACCTATCTACAATCTTTGATTTCCAAAAGTCTTCAAGCCTATACTCTTTCTCATTCTTTACATTAAAATCCTCTATGACCGCCCTACCAAATCTTTTAGACAAGCTCATATCAATCTGTTTTTTTAATGTGATGTTAACAAGATTTATTCTTCTAGGAACAATATCTTTAAGCTCTCTAGATTTAAAAAGCGCAGTATAGACTTCATACTCAAAGTTGGTAAGATAAGGAGCGCTATAAAATAATGTTCTTTTATAATCATCTTCTGCAGGTCTCAAGCCATAACCGAAGATAAATTCCCAATCCCATATGTATGGTCTAGGGTCAAGCTTATGTGGATCATAGAAAAAGTCGTTTTGAAAATCGTACGAGCGTCTATACCTCATCATCTGAATATAGAGCTTATCTACTTTAGAGAAGAATCCATTTACGTCTTGATAAATATCTTCCAACTCATCTTTATAAACCCTATCGGAGTTACTCAGCTCAAAAAAGATACCCCTACTTCTGTCTAGTCCAAAGTAATCTCCCTCTGAAAAACTTCCAGGCAGGATAAATATCAAATCTATTATCCCTTCACCTCCAACTATATTTGATGTCTTAAGGGGATAATAAATCTTATCAGCCTTAAATTTATAGATTAACGGCTCGATCAGTCTAGTTTCTGTCTTTACTGGAACATAATCAAAGACAAAGTAGTTAATACCTCTATTTACATAATCCTCAGCAATCTTATAAAAATTACTTAGGTCATTTGAGATATCTATGTTTTTCTTCCTAAAGAAGTCTTTCACCCAATCGATAAAACTAGATATATTATTTATCTTTATAAGAGTAACATCGTGAAGCCCTATCTTTTCACTCAGCTTAATCTCAATAGGAACAGTCTTAGTAGTCCCACCTTTAAAAACATCTGTGTCTATAAGTTCAATTCCTTTCTCTTCAACCATCAACCTCTCTATCTCTTTAAACGGGTCACCAGAAGCCAATTTGACATCTGGTTCGGATGGAAAAGGGATGAACTCCAAGATGTATGTATCTCTATCCGCTTTTATCTCAGTTCCTAGGATTAGAACCTCCTCTTCAAGATTATGCATAATAATTGCCCGTTGTGAACTTTGAGATAAACTCACAGGCCAAGGTGAGATTGAGCCTTTATCGGCTAAGGCACAATTGGATACAGAGAAAACTAAAGGAACAGATATTAAAAGTACAAGAAATTTTTTTAATCTCATAATTTCACCTCACTATACTATTATAGTTTTATAGTTTGTATAAAACACATTACCCCTTTTCTTTCCGGCGCTACGGACATTCCTTCTATATGTATAGTCTACCGGGACCTTTGTCCCAGACCTAGCCTTACTATGTTCTACCGCTAGTCGGGCGCATTCTAGGATTACATCTTCAGGGATATACTCTATTGCCCTACCGTTTGTCCTAAGTATAACATGGGAACCACTATAACCTTTAGCATGAAACCAAATATCTGACGGAGATGATAGTTTAAAAGTAATCAGCTCATTTGACTTGGCATTCTTACCAACCCATATCTGATAACCTTTAAAGTTATAGACAAGATAAGGGAGAGAAGATTCTTTTTCCTCCTTTGTCCTTTCTGTCTCTAAATCTTCCATGCTAGAAGCTTTCTCTATCTCTTTTATCTTTCTTTGAAGTTCTTCTATCTTCTTTTCTATGTCTAGTATAAGCTCAGGAATAACCTCTCTTTCTCTTTTCTCTTTCTTATACCTTTGGTAATACTCTTGGGCATTTACTATTGGTGTCTTATTTGGGTCTAGAGGAATCTCAATACTCTCTCCTCCCCACTCTACAGAGAATCTATCTGCTCTAGAAGGTATCTGAGTACTATAGGCAAGTATTATATCACCGTAGAGTCTCCATCTCTCTGGGTCCTTAAGATTGGTAAGACCATCTAATAGCTCCCCCTTTTTTCTTTCTAAAGCCTCTATCTCTGAAGATATCTCTTTTATAATACTTTTCTTTCTATTTTCTAAGAATAGATTAGGAATGACCCAATCATAGTATCTAGCACAGGCAGAAACAAGGAATTCATACTGCTCATAAGTGTTATCTTTAAAACTTAGCGGAAATATATAATAACTCTCAGGATTGCCATCCTCATCAAGATATACTACTGGCTTAACATTTTCTAAGTTATTTCTAAAAGATATAATAGCTTCTTTAAAAGAGACCAATTGATCAAGGCTTAAAGAGGTCATTACCCTGTTTTTATCTAGACCAGCCCTAGCACATATCTCTTCAATAGTTAAAGGACTTATCCCTAAAACATTCTTTATGAGAAATTCTTCTAGTGTTACTTCAAGTGGTTCTATATAATCCTCAAGCTGAGAAAAAGAAGGAGTTTCTTTTTTAGGAAGACGGATGTATGGAAATCCAGGCAAAACCTGTCTAACTCTACTCTTTGTAGAGTCTATATGTTTTATAGCATCTATAATTGTATTATCTTCCTTGCAAAGTATTATATTACTATGCTTTCCCATAATCTCTACAATAAGTTTTCTCCTCTCTAACTCCCTCCATAAAGTAAATCTTTCAAATATAAACTCTACTATCCTCTCAGAAGGAACCTGCTCAACCAAAGTCAATCTCATATTTTCTAAATGAACATTTGAGGTATTAGAAAACGAAGACTTTATAGGCTTAAAAGGTAATATATTATCCAAATAAACTCTAGGAAACTGGTTAGAGGCAGAGAGTATAAGATAGATGCTCCCTTCCTTTTTACTAAGCTCTATAGCCAAGGTATTATCAGGAAGACAGTATGTATCTCTTACTGTAGCATCTATAGTTATCTCTTTCAACTCTTTAACTACCCTTCCAAGGATAAAGATATCCATAGAATTTCAAAA
>JACIXS010000417.1 GCA_014360335.1 bacterium
AAGAACCCCTTTAAACCTAATAGACCAAAGTTTTTACCAAAAAGATTTATGCTGAGTTCTCTATTTAATCCATCATACCCACCTAAAGCACCTATAGGTCCCACTCCTCCAAACATAAATGCAAATCCACAGATCCAAAAACCTATCATACCAATAGCATAGATTAAGAAATTCATCGCCATAGTATGAGCCACGTTCTTAGCTCTAGTAAATCCTGTCTCTACCATTGCAAATCCTGCCTGCATAAACATAACAAGAAAGCCAGATATAAGAGCCCATATAAAATTAATGGCTACCTTATTATGTCCTACTGCGTTTGCCAAATCTAGTGAAGAAACTTTGCTTTCCTCTGTAGATATATCTATTATACTTCCAGTTACAGCTCCACTAGGGTCATTTCCTCTAGCCAAAACTATACTACTAATACCAATAACAAGCATTAATAAAATGGCAATAAATACCAAACGACTCATTTTACTCCCTCCTTAATAGATGATTAAGTTATTTTTCAGAAATCCCTCTTTGGGAATTCCCGGCGATGGGGGAGTTGAGATTTTGAGATTAAAATACCTAAAAGCGACAATGCAGAATAGGCATCTCTGCCAAGATGGATAACTAGAACATCTATGTTCTAGTTAGAGGAGATTCTACCAGATTGATATAACACTGTCAACAGAATTTAGAAGAATGATTAAAGACATTAGTGCTTATAGCCCACAACCAAAACGGTAGGATCTTGATATTCCTGCCTTTAATATTCTCCTCTCCTTCATAATCTAAGGTGATTATTAATAAGTCTTTACAATCAAACTCTTTAGAGGCTTTAAGTAAGGAAGAAAATTCTCTTTCTTTTGTCCTAAAGTCATCTATATTACTACATACCTGAATTAATGTTACGACCTTTGTATTTTCCATTAATACGAAATCAATCTCGCTCTTAGTGTTTCTCCAATAAAATATATTAAAGAATGGATTTTGGGCTTTTCTCCTCTTTAACTCCAAAAAGACTGAGTTCTCTAATGTTTTCCCAATATCTTCCGAAAATCTGAAACCATAAGCATACCTTATTCCATTATCTATAATATAGCATTTTCTTAAAGTTTGAGCTTGTCCCTTTAACGAGTAGGAAAATTTCCTAGTAAAGGAGAAGAGACCGATATCTTCAAGATAATCCAAATAATTTATTAATGTTCTTCTTGTTATTGGATATAGAGTCTTTAACCTCCCGTCTCTAAATATTCATCTAGATATTTTCTAATGATGAATCTTTGCTGTGAATATGGAGTTTTGTCAGAGGGAGTTATATTCCTACCCCACATTCTATTGACAAGGTTTGTATTATGTTTATAATATATCATAACAGTTCAAGGCAACGGCGCC
>JACIXS010000418.1 GCA_014360335.1 bacterium
CCCCGGAGATTCAGCCGGCTTTTCGGTCAGGCGAAAATTTCTGCCGATGAGGTCGAAAGGTCAATCAAAGGAGTTCTAATAGTCGAACTCGTGAATTTTGAGCAGACCGGCTTTGGCTCAGAGTTGCTCCTGGGGCTTCGGGTGTCTAAGGATTTCGGGCCGGTGGTAACTTTCGGGGGTGGTGGACTGGATGTGGAGTATCTTAATGATCATCTTAAAGACGGACACAGCCTGGCCATTCTGCCTTCAATCAACCTGAGTTTAAAGGCTATCGAAGCGGCTCTGGAGCCCGTAGCCGTTTATGGCAAGATCGCTAAGGAATTCCGTGGTCGAAAAGCCCTGATAAAACCTGAAAAGCTGGTTGAGGCCATCCAGATTTTCCAGAAAATCGGTCGGGAGTTTTCGCCCTTCAACCAGGATGAACCTTTTACTGTAGAAGAGCTGGAAGTGAATCCGCTGGTGATAAAACAGGGGAAAGTTGTTCCGCTGGATGGACTCTGCCGGTTTTCACGGCAAAAGATTGAAGAAAAAGGCCGACCAGTGGAGCAGATTCAAAAAATTCTTGAGCCACACAACATCGGCATCATCGGTGTTTCCGAAAAGATGAACGTTGGTCA
>JACIXS010000419.1 GCA_014360335.1 bacterium
TCTATGTGCCCATCAGTAGTCAAGTTAATCCAGATTAGATTTCCCTCTTTAGTCGATCACCTTACACCTATCCCATCTCCAGAGGAGATTTCTGCTAGATATATAAGAGAGGAGCTTATAAAAGATGGTTATAGAGATGAAGAGATAGGGATATTCTTGATCACTCCTTGTACTGCTAAGATATCTGACATAAAGGAAGGAAGAGGTATCCATTATATAAATGGGAGTATAAGTGTAGCGGAAGCTTATAGGCACATTATAAGGTTTATAAAAGAGGTAAGAGAGGACTACAGTGAACCTGTTTTGGGAGAGGGGATTAGTTGGGTAAGGGATGGTGGAGAGGCAAAGAGTCTTGGCATATTGAATTATTTAGTAGTAGATGGAGTAAGAAATGTATTGAAGGTATTGGATGATTTAGATTTAGGTAAGTTAAAGGGAATCAACTTTGTTGAAGGAAGAATGTGCAGTGGTGGATGTGTAGGTGGGCCTTTGAATGTTCAGAACCCATACTTATCTAGAGTAAAGATTAGAATGCTAGAAGAGTTAGGGAGTGGAAAGATAGATACCTCTATATATGAATATCTGAAATCTAATAATTACTTCTTTAAAGAAAATATCAAAGCAGAATCTTCTCCATATAAACTGGGGGGGGATATTTCTATAGCTATAGATAGGATGAGAAGGCTAGAGGATATCCTTCAAAACCTACCAGGTATTAACTGTGGATCTTGTGGGGCTCCAAACTGTAGAGCATTGGCTGAAGATATAGTAAATGGAGAAGCTAGGATTACTGATTGTATCTTTAAACTTAAGGATAATATTGAAGAGTATGCCAGAAATTTACTGAGAATGATTAGAGAGGAAAGATAGTTATGACTCTAAGAGAGTTATTAGAGGTTTTACCATTAACCAATTTGGGTAACGACTCTGATTTAGAGAAAACCCCTAAAGGGGGATATGTAGGGGATTTGTTAAGTAATGTGATGAGGTTTGCTAAAGAAGGTAACATATGGATTACTGTGCAAACTCATATAAATGTGATAGCTGTAGCAACTTTGATAGGTGTAAGTTGTATTATATTCCCTTGCGGAATAAAACCTCCCGAGGAGACTATAGCTAAGGCTAAGGAGGAACATATAGCACTCTTATCCACAGAATTAGATGCCTTTACAATATGTGGTAAAATATATGAGTTAGGTATTAGATGAAAGTTGCTATAGACCTGCATATACATACGCTACTATCCCCATGTGCTGGGGTAGAGATGATACCTATAAATATAGTAATGAAGGTTCTAGAGTTAGGGATAGATATGATTGCTATTACAGACCATAATGCAGTAGGAAATATATCGAGTGTGGTGAATTTTGCTAAGAAATATGCACCAGAATTAAAGGTCTTGCCAGGAATGGAGATTACCTCTAGGGAAGAGGTTCATATCTTAGGTATATTACCCACTTTAGAATCCGCTAAGGAACTAGAACTTATAATACACAAACATCTAAGCGATGTTCCAGATAAAAATTATTCAACTGAACAGTTAATTGTGGATGAAGATGCCAACTTTGTTAGATATGAGGAACATTTTTTATTGGGATCGACCGATTTCTCTGTAGAAGAGATATCAAATCTAGTCCATTCTTTTGGTGGCATAGTTATTCCTGCCCATATAGATAGAGAATCCTTTGGTCTTATCTACACTTTAGGTTTTTTCCCCCCTAATCTTAAAGTTGATGCGGTTGAAGTCTCTAAATTTGCTACAGAAGAAAAACTAGAGATTGTTAGAGCCTCTATCCCTTATAGAGTACCTATCATATTCTCAAGCGATGCGCATTTTCTAAATGACTTTTCTAAGCCAAGAACTTTTCTGGATTTGGAAGAGAAAAGTTTTGAAGCCTTGAAGAAAGCACTAAGAGATTATAAATTCTTAAGAGTTTAAAGGAGGATAGTATGGACCCTGTTCAGAAGAGACTGGTAGATGAGATAATAGCTAATTGGAAAGATAAGCCAGGGGCACTGATGCCTGTTTTGCAGGAGATTCAGGAGAAGTTAGGATATCTTCCAACCTCCGCTATGGAAGAGGTTTCTAGAAGTTTAAATATTCCTCTTACTGAAATATATGGAGTGGCAACCTTCTATCACTTCTTCTCACTGAAGCCTAAAGGAAGATATAAGATTCAAGTATGTGAAGGGACCGCATGCTATGTTAAAGGGGCAAAGAGGGTTTTAGAGAAGTTTGAGGAAGTATTAGGTATAAAGGTAGGAGAGGTTACTCCGGATGGTAAGTTCTCTATAGAGAGTGTAAGATGTATAGGTGCCTGTAGCCATGCACCAGCTATTATGATAAATGACCAGGTTTATGGCCGAATGAACTCTGAAAAGGTCTTACAGATTATTAAATCGCTGAAATGATGGAAGAGCTCTCGCTACATATCTTGGATATAGTTGAGAATAGTATAAATGCAAAGGCTACTAAGGTAGATATAGAGATAGATGTAGACAAGAGAGAAAATCTTGTAATAATAAAAGTAACCGATAATGGCAAGGGTATGGACGATAAGACTTTAGAAAATGTGAGAGACCCATTTTTTACAACTAAAACTACGCGTAAGGTTGGATTAGGTGTTTCCTTTCTAGATGAAATAGCAGAACTTACGGGTGGAAGCTTAGATATTGAGTCTAATTTAGGGATAGGAACGACTATTCAGTTGAAACTCCCGTTTGACCATCCAGATAGACCCCCTTTAGGAGATATTATCTCTACACTTATAACTTTACTAGCAACTAATCCTCAAGTTTGGATAATTTATAGAGAAACTCGTAATGGGAAGACTTGGGAGTTTGATTCTAAAGAAGTGGAAGGATTATTGGGAGACTATACCTGGTTGGGGAAAATAAAAGAAGTATTGTATAATAGTTACAAAGAATTTACTGGAGGTGAATTGATTTGAAATCATTGGAGGATTTAAAGCGTATAAGAGAGCAGGCACAAGCTCAGATAAGGCTTAGAACTCAAGAGGCTAATACAAAGATAATTGTTGGGATGGGGACATGCGGTATAGCAGCAGGTGCTAGAGAAACTTTGATGGCTATCCTTGATGAATTGGCAAAGAGAAATATTCAAGATGTAGTAGTTACTCAGACTGGCTGTGTGGGCCTCTGTGAATATGAGCCTCTAGTTAATGTTGTAAAACCAGGACAACCAAAGATTACCTACATGAAAGTAACTCCAGAAAGGGCTAGACAGATTATAGCTAGTCATATAGTAAATGACCAGGTTATAAATGAGTGGGTACTAAGCACAGAAGAAGGGGTATGAGATGGCTATAGTCAGGGCTAACGTTCTTATATGTGCTGGGAGTGCCTGTGTATCGTCCAGAGCCTACGAGTTTAAAGAGTCTCTATTAAAGGCGTTAGAAGAGGCAGGCATAAGAGAAGAAGTAAATGTTGTTGATACAGGTTGTGTAGGAACTTGCGATTTAGGTCCTGTAGCTATAGTGTATCCTGATGGCGTATTTTATGTAAGATTAAAACCTGAGGATGCCAAGACTATTGTTAATGAGCATCTATTAAAGGGAAGAATTGTAAACAGGCTTCTCTATCAACAAGCTATGACTAAGGAGGTCTTCCCCTCTCTCTCTGAGATAGATTTTGTTGCCAAGCAGAAGCGTATAGTATTGAGAAATATGGGAATTATAAACCCAGAAAGCATAGAGGAGTATATAGCGAGAGAGGGGTACCAGGCATTGGCAAAAGCCCTTACAATGGACCCGGAAGAGGTTATCGATACGGTAAAGAGGTCTGGATTAAGGGGACGTGGAGGAGCAGGTTTCCCTACCGGACTGAAGTGGGAACTTACACGTAAGGCGAAAGGGAATCCCAAGTACGTAATATGCAACGGTGACGAGGGTGACCCAGGCGCCTTTATGGATAGGAGTATTTTAGAGGGTGACCCTCATAGTGTTATAGAGGGGATGATGATAGCTGGATATGCAGTTGGAGCTAGCAAGGGTTTCTTCTATGTTAGAGCGGAGTATCCTCTTGCAATAAAACGTCTTGAAATAGCTCTTGAGCAGGCAAGAAATTATGGGCTCATAGGTGAGAATATCTTAGGAACAGGTTTCTCTTTTGATATAGAGCTTAGGAGAGGTTCGGGAGCATTTGTATGTGGAGAGGAAACCGCATTAATTGCTTCTATTGAAGGTAGGAGGGGAGAACCTAGGCCGAGACCTCCGTATCCAGCTAACAAAGGTTTGTGGGACAAACCTACGGTAATAAATAACGTGGAGACTCTGGCAAATATAGCCCCTATCATACTAAATGGTGCTGAGTGGTTTAGTAGTATAGGAACAGAGAAAAGTAAAGGAACCAAGGTATTTGCACTGGCTGGTAAGGTAAATAATACTGGTCTTATAGAGGTTCCTTTTGGTACCTCCCTTAGAGAGATTGTCTTTGAAGTTGGTGGAGGTATCCCTGGAGGAAAGAAGTTCAAAGCAGCTCAGACTGGCGGACCTTCTGGAGGATGTATACCTGCTGAATATCTAGACCTTCCATTAGACTATGAATCCTTGAAGCAGATAGGTGCCATTGTTGGTTCTGGTGGGCTTATCATTATGGATGAAGATACCTGTATGGTTGACGTAGCTAGATTTTTCCTCGAATTTACACAGAGTGAATCTTGCGGTAAGTGTCCGCCCTGTAGGGTAGGAACAAGAAAGATGCTTGATATATTAGAGAGGATTATTAATGGGGAGGGGGAAGAAGGCGATATAGAGAGGCTTATAGAGTTAGGTAACGAGATAAAGCAGGATTCTTTATGCGGATTAGGACAGACCGCTCCTAACCCCGTCCTTAGCACTATAAGATTCTTTAGAGACGAGTATGAAGCTCATATAAAGGAGAAGAGATGTCCTGCTAAGTCTTGTAGAGCTCTTATAGCATATCAAGTTATACCTGATAAATGTAAGGGTTGTGGAATATGTGCAAGGGTCTGTCCCGTTGGAGCTGCTCAAGGTAAGCCTAGAGAGATCCATTTTATAGATAAAGACCTGTGTATAAAGTGTGGAGACTGTTTCGCTAAGTGTCCATTTGGAGCCATAGAAAAGGTAGATATACTTCTGGTAAAAACCTAAAAGGAGGAACCTAAACTATGGATGATAGGTTTTATGTCTCCGCTCCACCACATATTAGAACTAGATATGATGCTAAATATATAATGCGACAAGTAACAGTAGCCCTTATTCCTCCTACAATAGCTGGTATTGTCTTTTTTGGGATTAGGGCTGTTTTGGTCTTACTTATCTCTGTACTAAGCTCTATCCTTTGGCAAAGACTAGTTCTATTTGTAAAGGGTGAAAAGAGGGCTTTAGATGGTAGCGAAGTAGTAACAGGTCTTCTCCTTGCTTTAAATCTTTCACCTCTTGTTCCTTGGTGGATTCCTATAGTAGGAACGTTTATAGCTATAGTATTGGCAAAGGAATTATTTGGTGGATTAGGCTTTAATATCTTTAATCCTGCTCTTATAGCAAGGGCTTTTCTTTTAGTCTCTTGGCCTATGGAGATGACAACCTGGATGTCTCCGTTTAATGGAGTAACTCAAGCAACACCTCTAACCTTTCTAAAGTTACAACATACCTATACTCCCTATATAAATCTTTTCTTAGGTAACAGAGGCGGATGTATAGGAGAGACATCTGTCTTAGCCCTTCTTATTGGAGCAGGATATCTATTCTTTAGAGGTGTAATAGATTGGAAGATCCCTGTACCATATGTACTTACGGTAGGTGTTTTAGCTCTAGCTTTTAAGCAAGACCCTTTATTCCATATAATGGCAGGAGGTCTAATCCTTGGAGCCTTCTTTATGGCTACTGACTATACCACTACTCCTATTACTAAACTTGGAAGGATAATTTTTGGTATAAGTTGTGGGGTTATTACAATACTTATAAGACTATTCGGTGGTTATCCTGAAGGAGTCTCCTTTAGCATTCTCTTTATGAATGCTATGACACCTCTATTAGACAGATGGACTATACCTAAACCTTTTGGTTATAAAACCTTAAGGAGGAATGTATGAAAAGGTTTTTGCGTCCTCTTATTAATGGTATACTTAGAGAGAATCCAATATTAGTTCTTATGATAGGACTATGCCCTGTTCTAGCAGTATCTAGCGCAGCTATAAATGGGATATATATGGGTTTAGCAGCTACTTTCGTCCTGGTCGGGTCCAACCTTATCATCTCTATCATCAGAAGGTTTGTCCCTGACCAGATTCGTATACCTATCTTTATTACTATTATTGCTACTTTTGTTACTATAGTAGATATGGTTATGCATGCATATGCACCTGATATGTACAATATCCTAGGGATCTTTATCCCTTTGATTGTAGTTAACTGTATAATCTTAGGTAGAGCAGAGGCATTTGCCTATCATAATGGTGTAATAGAATCGTTAGGGGATGGGATTGGAATGGGACTGGGCTTCACACTTATTCTAGTAGTTTTAGGAGGAATAAGAGAGTTACTAGGCAATGGGACTCTTTTTGGTTTTCAAGTTATGCCGATAGCCTATAAACCTGTATTACTAATGATACTGCCACCAGGGGCTTTCTTAACTATAGGTTTTTTACAAGCTTTGCAGAGATATAGGGGAGGTAAAGGATAAAGATGTTAGCACACTTTTTACTTTTGTTTATAGGTGCATTGTTAGTAAATAATATACTACTTATTAAGTTTATAGCCCTTTGTTCGTTCTTTGGTGTCTCAAATTCTATGAGCACATCTATAGGTATGGGGATGGCAGTAACCTTTGTTATGGTCTTAGCTTCTTCTGTGAGCTGGATCTTATGGCATTTTATTCTTGTCCCGTTACATCTTGAATTTTTACAGATATCCTCATTTATTCTTACTATAGCAGCTCTTGTTCAGTTTGTTGAGTTATTCCTTAAGAAAAATAGCCCTACTCTTTATAGGTCTATGGGTATCTATCTTCCACTTATTACTACAAATTGTGCCATATTAGCGGTAGCCTTTATAAATGTATCAAGTAATTTTAGTTTCATAGAGTCAATAGTATATGCTATAGGAGTAAGCGGTGGTTATACATTGGCTATAGTTATGTTTGCTGGTATAAGAGAGAGGATGGCTTCTGCGCCTATACCTAGAGCCTTTCAAGGCTATCCTATTGCATTTGTAACTGCAAGTCTTATGTCCCTTGCCTTTTTAGGTTTTAAGGGGCTATTCGGATTATAGGAAGGAGGGGAGATTAGCGATGGGTGAGAATAATGATTGGAGATTAGCAGATTTTATTGGTGTAAAAGCTTTAGAAGATGGAGTTACTATAATAGGTCTTACAAGGGGAAAAGAGACTAAGATAAGTCATACTGAGAAGCTTGACGCAGGTGAAGTTATGTTTGCTCAGTTTACAGAGAATGTATCTGCGATAAAGATAGAAGGTAAGGCAGAGATATATACAAAGTTTGGAAAGATAACTAGCGGAGATGTATAAGGAGGATCTTTAATGTGTGGAATAGTTGGATATTTAGGTAAGAAAAAAGCTGTCCCTATTTTGATAGATAATCTAAAGAGACTAGAGTATAGAGGATACGATTCTGCTGGGGTTGCTGTAATAAAGGATTCTTCTCTAGTTGTAGAGAAAAGTGTTGGGAAATTATCTAAGCTTGAAAGTATAGTTATGCCAAAAGATTATTCTTCAACTATTGGTGTAGGTCATACTAGATGGGCAACCCATGGAAAGCCATCGGATATAAATGCCCATCCTCATACAGATTGTAAGGGAGAGATAGCACTTGTCCACAACGGAATTATAGAGAATTATCTGGAGTTGAAAGAGGAACTTATAAGTCGAGGACATAAGTTCCTTTCTGAGACTGACACGGAAGTAATAGTTCATCTAGTAGAAGAATATTATAAAGGTGATCTACTAGATGCGGTAAAATCAGCGGTTAAGAGATTAGAGGGTTCATATGCTATAGCTGTCGTCTCTTCAAAAGAGCCAGAAAGGATAGTAGTTGCTAGAAAGGATAGCCCTTTGATATTAGGGATAGGAGAAGGAGAATATTTTGTCGCATCAGATATACCTGCGGTACTGAATTATACTCGTAACATCTGGATTCTTGAAAATGGCGAACTAGGAGAAATCACTCTATCTGGCTGTAAGGTCTACGACTTAGAAGGAAATGAGAAAAAGAAGGAGACTATGGTTGTTTCATGGGATATCTCTATGGCGGAAAAGGGTGGTTATCCACACTTTATGATAAAGGAGATACATGAACAACCAAATGCTCTCCGAGAGACCTTTAGAGGTAGGGTAGGGAGCGATGGGCTAGTTAAGTTAGACTTCAAGAATATTACTATAGAAGAGTTGAGAAATCTTAATAAGCTCTATTTTGTAGCCTGTGGAACCGCATATCATGCAGGCCTTGTGGGCAAATATCTTATAGAGAGGTTCGTTCGTATACCTGTAGAGGCGGATATAGCGAGTGAGTTTAGATATCGTGACCCAATCTTTGAGAAGAACAGTCTAATGATAGTTATAAGTCAGTCCGGAGAGACGGCTGATACTTTAGCTGCTCTAAGGATGGCTAAGGAGAATGGAGTTAAGGTTGTAGCTATATGCAATGTTGTGGGAAGTTCCATAGCAAGAGAATCCGATGATGTCTTATATACATATGCAGGACCAGAGATTGCTGTTGCATCTACAAAAGCCTATACATCCCAATTAATGGTTATCTATCTATTGATGTTACTCTTAGCTCAGGTAAAAGGGACTTTACCTTTAGATAAGGTCAGAGAGTTTGTAGAGGACCTTAGAAGGATACCAGATATTGCTTCTAAAGTCCTAAAAGATTTAGAGCCTGCAATCATCGATTTCTCTAAGAGATACTATAAAGCTCATGATGTCTTCTTTATAGGACGTGGTTTAGATTATGCCCTTAGTCTAGAAGGAGCTCTAAAACTTAAAGAGATATCCTATATCCATGCAGAAGCTTATGCAGCAGGAGAACTTAAGCATGGTCCCTTGTCCCTACTGGAAGAAGGGGTTCCTGTAATATGCCTTGCTACTCAAAGGTATCTTTTGGATAAGATGATAAGTAACATAAAGGAGGTAAAGGCTAGAGAGGCTATAGCTATAGGTTTCGGTATAGAAGGAACAGAAGACCTTAAAGATGTATGCGATGAAGTATTCTATGTTCCAAAGGTTAATGATATCTATGCCTCTGTCATAACTGTGATTCCTCTACAGCTTATTGCTTACTATATGGCTAAAGAGAGAGGCTGTGATATAGATCAGCCTAGAAACTTGGCAAAATCTGTTACGGTAGAGTAATTACTGAAGGTGAAAAAATGTTTTTGAATGTTCGTGATTTTGGAGCACTTGGTAATGGATTGGTAAAAGACACTAGAGCTTTCAAAGAGGCTATTATAAGATGTGAGAATCAAGGTGGAGGAACGATTTATGTTCCTCCAGGTGTCTATCTTATAGAACCAATTCATCTAAAGAGTAACATAACGCTATATCTTGATAGTGGTGCTGTCTTGAAGTTTTCTCAGGACCTGGAGGATTTTCCTCTAGTATATACAAGATGGGAAGGGGAGGAACAAGAGGTTTACTCCCCATTAATATACGGAGAGAATGCTGAGAATATCTCAATTATCGGTTTTGGGACGATCGATGGCCAAGGAACTATTTGGTGGCAACTTCATAGAGAGAAAAGATTAAAATACCCAAGACCGAGAACGATTTGTTTCTATAAGTGCAAGAATATTACAGTAGATGGAGTAAGAATTATAAATTCTCCAAGCTGGACGATAAATCCAATTGGATGCATTAATGTAACCGTTCATAATGTAAAGATTCAAAATCCTTACCATTCACCAAATACAGATGGTATTAATCCAGAATCTTGTAAGGGTGTTATTATATCTGACTGTTATATAGATGTTGGTGATGACTGTGTTACACTGAAGTCTGGAACAGAGGACTGTAAAGAGAAAATTCCCTGCGAAGATATAGCTATTACAAATTGCATAATGGTTCATGGCCACGGTGGAGTTGTTATTGGTAGTGAAATGAGTGGTGGAGTTAGGAATGTAGTAGTGTCGAATTGTATATTCGAAGGGACAGACCGAGGGATTAGGATAAAAACTAGGAGAGGTAGAGGTGGAGTAGTTGAGGACATTAGAGTCTCTAATATTATTATGAAGGATGTGATGTGCCCATTCGCCTTTTATATGTATTATCACTGTGGAAAAGGTGGCAATGAAAAGAAGGTATGGGATAAGTCTCCATATCCTATTGATGAATCAACTCCTGTGGTTAGAAGAGTATATATAAGTGACGTTATAGTGAGGCAGGCAAGGGCATCTGCAGGTTTCCTATATGGACTTACAGAGATGCCAATTAGAGATGTCGTATTCTCAAATGTAGTGATTGAGATGGCAGATAATCCTACTCCTGAGATTCCTGCTATGATGAGCTTTATTGAGCCGATGGCAAAGAGAGGCTTTATTATAAATACAGTAGAAGATATTCGTTTCTTAAATGTATCTGTTTGCAATCAGATCGGGCCTGCATTTGAGCTTAAGAATTGTAGAGGCGTGGAGTTTAGTAGTTGTAGTTCGAATAGTACAAAAGAGTATAAGGAACTTCTAAGTTTAGAGGAAGTAGAAGGCATTGTGGCTAAGTGATTTTTAACATCTGGTATTTGTAGTATAGTCGAAGATAAAAGAGCGAGGACTAACTAAAAACTCGCTCTTTTATCTTTAGCTGATTTTATTTTATCCAGCCAGTAAGCTTAGCTAATAATCTTGTATATTCTATAAAATTCTGCCAAGAAATGTCTGGTGGAACACCATGGTCACAACCAGGAATATATCCTCCATCTTCTAAAAGAGGAGGAACAACTCTCATAACCTCTTCTTCCATAGTTTTTCCACCTTTTGCTATAGCCCTCTTATCTATACCACCTATGTAAGCCATATTTTTACCAAATTTTTTTCTGAATTCTACTATATCATTACCTGCTGCTACCTCTATTGGGGTGCAACAGTTAATTCCAAGTTCTATCCATAATGGAATGAGTTCACCTATATAGCCATCGGAATCGATAGAAATTATAGGACACCCACTTTTTCTAATCTCTGGTATCCACTTCTCGTATGCAGGAAACAGAAACTCTCTTACCATTTTAGGAGAGATCATACTGTGTCCTTTGTAAGCCATATCTTCAGAAAATACTATATAATCTAACTTAACTCTATCTAAGATTGGTCTTAGTACCTCTAGGACAAAGTTAGCCCAAAAATTAACCATCTCATGAACAAAATCTGGTTGCTCAATCATAAAGATACACAGGTTTTCTAATCCGCACCATTCTCTCAACTGCCAAAAAGGTCCATTAATACCTAAGCTTAGAACGTAATCTCTATCCTGGACCTGTTTGCATCTATCTTCAAAATCCTCCGGAAATCTTCCTGGGGTTTTAGGGTTATAACGTTTTTTCATCTCTTCCCAATCTGAATATGTCTCAACTGGGAATTTATGCCATTTTCTAGTAACAAAATCTTTGGCGTATCTTAAGTATGTAAAGTCATACTGGTCTGATATTTCTACTATTGCCCCCATCCAATCTTGAACTATATAGTGTCCATCTTTATGTTCTAATATCTTTTCCTCAAATTGTGGTATCATCTTAAAGGAAACCCCAAGGTCTACCTGAGGTTTTGTCTTTTCCTCTTCTATACCGAGTATCTCTAACAGAGCAGAATAATAATGTTTCCCTTCAGGAAGCCCTTCTTCTCTCCATCTCTTTAATGTCGATTCTCTCGGTCCACCTGGCATTAAGGGAACCTTATCCGGTTTTCCAAATGTTAATGTTTCTATGAATCTTTCTCTAGGTGTCATACTACGCCTCCTAATAGTTCTTTAACTCTAATAGCGCTACCAGTAGCTATAGATTTATTAGCAGAGATACCTATTATTATTGACATAGCTCCTGCTTTTGAGTCTGCCATATGCCCTAAAGGGTCTGGTAGATTCTCTATAAATAACATTCTTTGAAGTCTTTCATCTGCTCCCCAATGACCTCCTAGGACTTTCTGTATCTCGTAAGTTATTATTTCGTTCTTTCTATTAAAGACCTTTATATACTGATTTGGTTCTCTAACGTAATGTCCACTGTGAAACTCTTCTCCTTCCATCCTTCCCTCTGTTCCATTGATTGATATCCTCCAACCCTCATATGGACTATATGCCACAAGAGAATAAGTTAGTATAGTGCCTTTTGAATACTTTACATTTACACTCATCGTATCTTCGATATCTATCTCTGGAGAGAATACACACCTATCACGGTAGTACCCATCTATATGTTCTGCTTCAAAGTAGAATTCCTTCATAAAAGGGTCCTTAGAATAATCTACAAAAAATTCACAAGACCCTTTATATTTACAGGTTAAACATCGTTCCCCCCGTTCTTCTCTCGTTGGTCCGTAGAATCTTCTTGAGCCAAATGCATAGATAATCTCAGGAACCTCTTCTATCCACCAATTTATCACGTCAAAGTGATGGGTAGCTTTGTGAACTAATAGCCCTCCTGAATTTTCCTTTCTCCTATGCCATCTTCGAAAATAATCTGCTCCATGTCTAGTGTCTAAAAACCATTCAAAGTCTACACTTAAGATTTCTCCTATGACCCTTTCTTTTAATAGTTCCTTTATCCTTGTTACATATGGGTTAAATCGATAGTTAAATGTTACAGTTATCTTCTTACCTGTCTTCTTTTCTGTCTCTAACATAGCCTTACACTTTTCTTCATCTATAGTCATAGGTTTCTCTACAATTACATCACATCCTGCATTCATAGCCCTTATGGCATATTCGTGGTGATATCTATCTATAGTTGTAACTATTACACAATCCGGTTTTGTTTCCTCTATCATCCTATCAAAATCTTCAAATACTGGTACCCCTCCACAGTGAGTACTTATATATTCTGCTCTTTTTTTATTTATATCAAATATCCCTACCAATTTGGCATAATCTTTAAACTTCTCTACAATTGGAAGGGCATACATATGAAATCCTCTACTACTTGCCCCAGCTAATGCGTATCTTTTCATTGTTTATTTCCTCCTTTGGCTAGTACTTATAAACTTCTACATTACCCAATCTGTCTATCTTAGCTATCTCCCCTTTAGCATCTCTTGGATTGACTATTGTAACTTTTCTATCACTTATAGAAAATATAAGATCTTCTATGTCGAAATATCTAGCTATCCCATATATCTCTAGCCTTGGGTCATACCTGTAATATTTAGAAGAGATAATGTCTTTGTAGGAGTAAAGTAAGTCTTCCAGATATACCTCTTCTACCTCTCTATTTATTACACTTACAAATAGTGCATATATAGCACTTATCCCCTTTCCTGCTACCGCAATAGCTATATTGGGATCGAGTCCTTTTATATACTCAATAGCTCTCAATACATCAAATACCCTTAATGATGTCATAGACGTTCCAAGCATCATTAGGTCAAAATTTAACTTATATTCTGTTCCGTAATATTCATAGAAGTTATGGAGATTTATATCCCTACATCTTACAGAGCCTATTCCTCTAGGGTCAAATACGAAGACATCTCCTTTAGTAAGGAACTGTCTAATTAGGTCGAATTCCTTCTGTATCCCATTGGTCCCTTCATCAAGTATTAGTATAGTACACCTTTTCCTATCTTTCCCTTCTATATATACTCCTGCTGTAGCTATATCTTTTTCAGTAAACATAAATATCTTTTTATACTTAAGGCTACTATTATAGAAATTAAAAGACCCTTCTTCTATAGTTCTTGGATATAAAGGTTTACTATCCTTTGGAAGATTTAGTATCTCTAATAGCTTCTCTCTTATCTTTTCTTTATCAGATATCCTTTCATGGTTTTTCTCAAAATACTCATAGTTTAACGCAGAGATATCCTTAGCGGACTCAAACTCAGCTAAAACCTGACCTGTTTTGGTGCATCTTAATATCTCCTCTTTCTCTATCTCTATGTGCTCTTTTATTTTAGCCTCTTCTCCTTTTAGATGTTTTACAAACCACTTTACTGCCTCTTGCCTAAGTTCATCATTATAGCTATGAGTCCCCTTAGCTATGTATAGCTTTATGTTTTCCTCTTTGTTATACAGCCTATAAACTTTTTTAGCCCTCTCATAAGAATCTATAGTTCCTTCTATACAGAAGAAGTCAGAATCTACCGCCCCTATCATTACTGGCTTAGGCGCAAAACAGGAGATAAAATCATCATAGTTTAGTCCCATCACTATAGCTTTAAAGATATTCTGTTCACTATCATGAGCCTGTCCTGTTTTCATATACTCTTCTCTAGAAGTAATATATGTGCAAGGAACTGCCACTTTTATTTGTGGTTCTACTAACATTAAATATGAGCTTTGGGTACCCCCTCCTGAGTTTCCAGTTAATCCTATTCTTGTTGAATCTACCTCCGGTAATGATTCTAAAAGATCAATAGCTCTTATTAGGTCCCAGATAAAGTATCTTGCTATATTAGCACCTACTAAAGTGCACTGTAGCCCTGCATATGAATGTTCCATTGTTCCCCATCTTATTATGGTTCTTTTTAGTTCTCTATCATAGTACTGCATCCTTTCTCCCTGTCCTACAGGGTCCACAGCAAGAACTATGAAGCCGTTATTAACAAGTTCTACACAGACCTTTTGATACTCTGGGCAGGCTTTTGCCGATTCCCAATGTCCACAGGCAAATAAAATAGCAGGAAGTTTACCATTTATTCCTTTAGGCATATAGAGATTAGCAGTTACATAAAAGTTGGGAACGCTTTGGAATATTATCTTTTTTATAATATAAGAATCCTTTTCAATTACGCCAGTGTATAATGGATTTAGCTCTGTCTTTTCTATGTCTAAACCGCCTATAGCCTCTATAAAGTAATTTCTTATCCTTTCTCTCCTTTTTTCGAACTCTTCTATACTACTTATACTATTCTTTTCTATCGCTTCCTTTTTAAAATATTCAAAAGCTTTCCTTTTTACATATTCGGGTAGTTGATTCTCTACGTCATAGTATCCATCCAAGAATGGTCTAAACATTCTTATCCTCTTAAATATCTAACTTTTGTGCTAAGTCTTCTAGGAATTTTTTGGAATCTATATATGCCTTTTCTATATCTGGAACATTTCCTATGTCTATGGCTATATAACCTTGATAGTTATGCTTTTTAAGGGCTAAGAATATTCCTTCCCAATCTATATTTCCCTTTCCTAGAGGAAGATGCTCATTAATTTTCCCATCGTTATCAGATACATGGAGATAGAATATTCTATTCCCCAGTTTCTCCACTGAAAGAGGTAGAATCTCCTTTTGAGCATTCTGATGCCCAGTATCTAGTACAGCTCCAAAATTATCACTCTTTACATGGTCCATCAATCTAAGAAGGGCATCTGTATTACTTATAATTTCTCCAACCCTTGGTTCTAAGCAGAACTTTAATCCAGCGGATTTAGCTGTCTCACTGGCAAACCTAAAACTATCTACCAATACATCCCAGAGCTTATTCCAATCAAACTGAGGGTCTATCTTTACTTTATATTGCTTCCCATAACTTATGCTTTCTTTATAAGGAACTTCACCTATAAACTCTAGAGGTGGTGTATAACTATCAGTCTGTATAGTCTCACAGTCGAAGTATTTGGCCAACTCTACGCCTAACATATAGAGATCCTTTGCCTTTTTTCTCTTCTCTTCATCTAGACTTACAATATCTGGGATAATAGGGCAGAAGTTTATTATCTTTACTCCAAGATTTCTACAATACTTTTTTATCTTCTCTCTATTGTTATATACCTCTTTTAGATTTTCCTCCCTTACTCCTTCTAGCTCTACATATTCAAATCCCATATCTGCCATCTCTTTTAATGCCTTAAAGATGTTTTCCATACTTGGCGGATATCCATATTTACTAATCGCATACAGCCAGCAACAACTAATCTTCATAACTAAGCCTCCTTCTTAAATTTTATTGTTTAAATTATGGGGGAAGAAGTGCTCTCTTCCTCCCCCATAAAGCTAACTATTTCTCAAAGAAATATTGTTCTGGATGAGTATTGCCAGGAGTATTAAGTGTAACATCACTTAAAGCTTTTTCAGGTACATTTCTAAAGTTATTCTTTACTACCCCTACTCCCATAGTTGCAGGTGCTAATCCTACTGTACCAATAGTCCATAGATTCTCACTATTTAATCTGATTATCTCCTTAGCTAAACTTAGTCTCTTAGCAGGATTTGTAGTTTTTATCGCTTCATCATAGAGTTGTATCACCTTTTTTAGATCCCCTTTAGGCTCTTCTCCTCCCTTTCCTCTAGTTTGATACCATACTCCAGAAAGTGGGGCTATTCTAGAAACATCGCCATAAGGAAGGAACCAATAGGGATATGTAAGGAATTGTGGATAGAAGGCTCCATCCATATTCCATATGGCTACCTGTTGTAGACCTGCTCTGATTCTAGTATAGTGTAAAGATCTCTCCTGTACCTGGACTGCTGTTTTAACCCCAACCGCTTCCCAATATTTTTTTATTAGTTCAGCTGCGTCAACCCAAGGACCAAAGGCGGGAACTACTTCAATAGTAAGGGCTACTACTTTTCCATTCGGGAAGGTTCTGAATCCATCTTTGCCCCTCTTCAATCCTAACTTGTCTAGAATTTCATTGGCTTTTTGAGGATTGTATTCTATATATGCTTTAGCAAACTTCTCCTCAAATGTAGGACAAGTAGGTATTACGGTAGCCTGTCTAGGTGTTCCTAATCCTAGATAGCAGATCTGATTGATCTCATCTCTATTAATAGCTAAAGATAATGCGATCCTAAATTCTTTGTTTCTGATAAGATTTCCTATATCATCATCTTCATGGTAGTTCTGATTAAACATAATTTGGCAGTTTGAACCGTCTCCAGTATTCCATACAATTACTCTGTAGTTGCCCTTCTTAGTGTTCTCTACAAGTAGCGGATAGTTATTGATCATTATATGTCTTAACTGCATATCTATCTCTCCTGCTACCGCTTTCATTGTTACCATTTCTGCATCAGAGACTAGAGTATGAGTAATACGGTCAATATAGGGTAATTGATTCCCAGCAGTATCTATTTTCCAGTAGAAAGGATTTCGCTCCATTATCCATACAGTAGAACTCGGTAGGTTTGTTGGTTTCCAAGCTTTGTGGGTAGGTCTTTCAGGATTTGCTATCCAATCGTTCTTATTCTGGAACAGTTGATACCAGAACTGGAAACCTTCCTTCTTAGTCAGAGCCTCTAAATCAGCTTTAGATACATATTTAGTATGAAATTTTTTCAGATAGTGTTTTGGTAGAAAGGCTTCTATCCCTGTCATCCATTGTAATATTAGTGGATTAGGATTGGCAAAGGTGAACTTAACTGTATAATCATCAACTTTTTCTATCTTGGCTGAACCTCCAGCTGTTACCCAAGTGGGTAAAACTGGTGTGAGTTCCTTATTTAAGATTACATCTTCGAACCAGAAGATAACGTCTTCTGCAGTGAAAGGCTCCCCGTCTGACCACTTCATCCCCTTTCTTAAGTAAAGTATAAGCTCTTTACAATCCTTTGAAAGATTCCATCCTTTTGCCACATTAGGTTCAATCTTTTTTCCATCTATGCTCCATCTTAATATTGGGTCATATGTGATTCTAGATGGGCCAGCAGAATCAGCTACTCCTAACCATACCCTTCTCCATGTTCCTCCATACTCTCCTACCCTTTCTACTGGGACTACAACTGCAGGTTCTTCTGGAAGTCTCTTCTCTACCGATGGTAACTTACCCTGTTTGACAAGATCAGCTAACATTGGGGCTTCATTAAATTTGGTGATTCGTTTTCCAGTGGCTCTTTGGTAGTCCTTTAGGGTAGCATATTGAGCAACCGTAGATTTTTGTTGAGAAAACACTAGATAGGCAGAACTAAAGCTTAATATAATACTTAAAGATATCACTAATAAGATTTTTAATCTCTTCACCTCTTATCCCTCCTCTGTATTTTTAATGTTGTTTTTTGTCTCCATATCTAAGAGATACCTCTTAGATTAACTTGACTGTAAAGTATTACTTGAATAAACTTAAGAGCTAATCTTATTTTCACCTCCCTTCATGCTAGCCTTGGGATGAAGTCTGATCCTAGGAATGCCTCAGCATACTTAGTCCCCCTTAGATATCCTCTTATCTTTGCTAGGGCTTCTATATATTCTATAATTCCTGGTAGAACAGGGAATTGACTGCTCTGTGTTTTCATTGCAGAAATTTTCTTGTCTAAGGTATCAGTTATATCTATAAGAAGAGAAGGATGTGTAAAAAGTTCTATTACTTCATAGTAGTAGAGTTCAGGGGTATACCAAGGTGTTCCGAAGTCTGCTAGGACATTCTCAGCTGCTTTCCATCTAGCTTCATCTGTAATCTCCCATACCGTCCTATGGTCTCTATGCTTATCCTCTTTGTAGTGAGTAAATATCACATCAGGTTTATACTTTCTTATAATTTTTACACACTCTTGATAGGTCTCTCTATCATTTGTAATCCCTTGATTTGGCTTGTATAAGATTATCCTTTCCTTTATCCCTAAGACTTTATTACACTCTTCAGCCTCTCTTAATCTTAGTTCCCTCATCCTTCCCTTCATCTCTATAGAACTATAGCTTGTTTCTCCTATTGCAAAGGTAACTACGTATACTTCCTTTCCTAGATTAGAGAGTCTTGCTATAGTTCCCCCAACTCCAAGTATCTCATCATCAGGGTGAGCAGAAAAGACCAGTATCCTCTGCCAATTTTCTATCATACTTTTAGTCTCCCTTATCTTTAACTTGTTCCTCAAGATACTTTTTATTTATTTTATCATAAAAATTGTTTTATGGGTAAATCATAGACTATTAACACCCTCTTGCTTTTTGACTTAATATGGTTTATAATCTTTAGTAAGTTGATTAAGTATATTAAAATAGGAAGGTTCAATAATGAGGGAAGAAATAATCCTTGATGTAAAGGACTTACATGTAAAGGTAGAACAGAGAGAGATTTTAAAGGGATTAAACCTTCGATTGGAGAGGGGGAAAATCTATGCACTTATGGGACCTAATGGTGCAGGGAAAAGTACCTTAGCATATGCTATTATGGGACATCCGAGATTTATGGCCTCTAAGGGAAGTATAGTCTTTAAGGGAGAAGATATAACTGAGCTTTCACCTTCAGAAAGAGCACGGAGAGGTATATTTCTAGCGTTTCAATATCCAATTGAAATTCCTGGAATCACTCTCTTTAATTTTTTGAGGATGATTTCAAATATAAGAGATAACAAAAATATCTCACCTATTGAGTTTAGTAAACTTCTTAAGGCTAAGTTAAAACTTCTTAATCTTGATGAAGATTTTATTAGGCGTTATCTAAATGAAGGATTTAGCGGAGGAGAGAAGAAAAAAAGTGAGATCTTACAGATGGCAATTATTAATCCGGAGCTCGTAATTTTAGATGAGATAGATTCAGGGTTAGATATAGATGCTATAAAAGTTGTCTCTGATATGATTAAAACCATCTTTAATGAAAATATGACTATCCTTATGATTACTCATTATCAGAGACTCTTAGACTATATAAAACCTGATAGCATACTTGTAATAGTTGATGGAAGGATAGTTGCTTCTGGTGGCTATGAACTTATAGGTGTAATAGAGAAAGAAGGATATAATTCATTAGAGAAGAAGAAAGAGTATGAAAGAGTATAGATACGGATTTAGAGATCCAGAGAAGTATGTGATTAAATTAGATAAAGGTCTTTCTCGAAAAACAGTTGAAGAGATATCTTGGTTAAAGATGGAGCCTGAATGGATGCGTAAGTTTCGTTTAAACGCATATGAGGTCTTTCTTAAAAAGAAACTCCCTAACTGGGGACCTGATCTATCTGATCTGAACTTTGATGATATAGTCTACTACATAAAACCATCTGAGAAAAAGAGTACTTCTTGGGAAGAAGTTCCAGAGTACATAAAGAATACCTTTGAAAGGTTAGGTATTCCGGAAGCTGAGAGAAAGTTTTTGGCAGGTGTATCTGCCCAGTATGAATCAGAGATGGTCTATCATAAGTTGAAAGAAAATTGGGAAAAGAAGGGGGTAATATTTGTAGATACAGATACCGCTGTAAGAGAATATCCGGATCTTGTTAAAGAATATATCGGCACGGTAGTTCCTCCTTCTGATAATAAGTTTTCTGCCCTCAATAGTGCGGTTTGGAGCGGAGGAAGCTTTATATATGTACCTGAAGGTGTTTCTGTGGAGATTCCTCTCCAGGCATATTTTAGGATAAACTCACAAAATATGGGGCAATTTGAGAGAACTCTTATTATAGCAGAACCCGGAAGTTACGTGCATTATATAGAGGGATGTACCGCTCCCATATATTCTACGTATTCTCTACATAGCGCTGTGGTGGAGATTATCGTAAAAAGGGGAGCTAGGGTAAGGTATACAACTGTTCAAAACTGGTCTTATAATGTCTATAACCTTGTTACTAAAAGGGCAGTAGCCTACGATGATGCTGTCGTAGAATGGATAGATGGTAATCTGGGAAGTAAGGTTACTATGAAATATCCCTCTGTCTATATGTATGGTAAAGGGGCTAAGGCAGAATTGCTCAGTATAGCTTATGCAGGTAAAGGTCAGCATCAAGATGTAGGAGGAAAAGTGATACATCTAGCTCCATATACTTCTAGTCGAATTATTAGTAAGTCTATAAGTAAAGATGGTGGGAGAAACAGCTATAGAGGATTGGTATACGTAGACCCTTATGCTACTGAGGCTAATATTAGCGTAAGATGTGATGCACTTATACTTGATCGTTATTCACGGTCTGATACTTATCCTACAATGAGAGTAAAAAACAGTAACGTTTCTGTATCCCATGAGGCTTCTATAAGTAAAATAGACGAAGAACAGATTTTCTATCTGGAGAGTAGAGGATTAGACAGAGACGAGGCAAATGCTCTTATAGTTAGAGGTTTTATAGAACCAATCTCTAAAGAATTACCCCTTGAGTATGCAATAGAGCTGAATAGACTTATAAGATTACAGATAAAGGGGGATATTGGATGATTACATTAGAGAATGATGTCTTTCTTAGGCTTAATCCTAACGGTTCTAACTTAGTTATAGATGAAGGTCACAGAGCAACATACATCTATGAGTCAGATATAGAAAAAGCATCTACTCCTTTAGATATATATGTAGCTAAAAATGCTTCTTTAAAATTATTTGGAATAATAGATTCAAAGCTTGAGGATAATCTTGATATTTCTATCTCCCTTAGAGAAAATAGCTTCTGTAAGATTTTTCTTTTGAATTTAGGACAAAGCTTATCAATAAACATAAGGACTGAGCTTCTTGAAGAAAGAGCATGCATTGATATTAAAGTTATGCACATATTAGTAGAAGAAAAGGAATTTAAACTAGACATATCTCAAAAACACTTAGCCTCTTATAGTAAGAGTAATCTTATAGTTAAGGGTATATTAAAAGATAAGTCCAGGATGTCTTTTAAAGGAAATATAAATATTGAAAAAAAAGCAGAAAAGGTATCTGCTTATCAGATAAATAGAACCCTTATCCTAGAGGATGGACCAATGGTAGAAAGTATTCCTATACTGGAGATAGAGAATGATAATGTAGAACTCTGCTCCCATGGTTCAGCTATAGGAAGAATCGATGAGGAAGAACTTTTCTACCTCGAGAGTAGAGGACTAGATAAGAAAATTGCTGTCAAAATGTTATCAGTGGCTTTCTTACAGGATTTATTAGATGAACTTTTTACTGATGTGCCCTTTTTAAAAAATTCTGTTACAGGACAATTGGAAGATATCTTTAAGGAGTAATTAATATGTATGATGTATATAAGATTAGAGATGATTTCCCTATTCTAAAAGAGAAAGTAAATGGAAAAAATTTAGTCTATCTTGACAATGCAGCAACCACACAGAAACCTCTTTCTGTTATAGATGCCATAGCAGATTACTATAAGCACTATAACGCTAATGTTCACAGGGGAGTTCACTCCTTAGGAGTTATCGCTACCCAAGAGTATGAAAGAACGAGAAAAAAAGTTGCTAACTTTATTAAAGCAGAAGACTCTTCTTGTATAGTCTTTACTAAAGGGACTACTGAGTCCATAAATCTAGTAGCATATGGATGGGGAAGAAAGTTTCTTAAAGAAGGAGACGAAATTATACTTACAGTTATGGAGCATCATAGTAATATAGTTCCTTGGCAGATATTAGCAAGAGAAAAAGGCCTTAAGTTAAAATTTATTCCTTTAAAGGATGATGGAACGCTAGATATAGAATCTTTCTACTCTCTTATTACAGGAAAGACTAAGCTTGTAGGTGTAACCTATGTGAGTAATGTCCTTGGGACTGTAAATCCTATAGACAATATAGTAGATGCAGCTCACAGTGTTGGAGCTAGGGTTCTTATTGATGGTGCTCAAGGAATTCCTACTATCCCAACCAATGTGAAAAGTTTAAATGTAGATTTTTTGGCGTTTTCTGCACATAAGATGCTAGGACCTACAGGAGTAGGGGTCCTATATGGAAAAAGAGAGATATTAGAGGATATGGAGCCTTTATTAGGTGGTGGAGAGATGATAAAGAAAGTTTCTATAACTGACTCAGTATGGGCAGACGTGCCCTATAGATTTGAAGGTGGAACTCCTAATATAGCAGGTGTTATAGGTTTTGGTAAAGCGATAGATTACCTAAATAATCTAGGGATGGAAGAGATATTTAAATATGAGAAACTATTGACAACTTATGCTTTAGAAAAACTATCTGGTATAGATGGACTTACGATATATGGTCCTAGAGACATAAGTTTAAGGAGTGGTATTATTTCATTTAACTATAGAGATATTCATCCCCATGATGTGGCGACTATTCTAGACCAAAGTGGTATAGCTATAAGGGCAGGACATCACTGTGCCCAGCCTTTACATAGTGTGTTAGGTATACCAGCTTCCTGTAGGGTTTCCCTATATATCTATAACACTAAAGAAGAGATCGATTACCTTGTGGAAAGTTTAGAGAGAATTGAGGAGGTATTTAGAAGTGGAGCTTAAAGAGTTATATAAAGAAGTTATATTAGACCATTACCAAAATCCAAGAAATTATGGAGAAATCCCTTATGCTTATTCTTCTGAAGGGATAAATCCCTTATGTAAGTCTGAAGGCGAAAATCCTATATGTGGTGATGCTATATATATTCAGTTTCTAGTAAAGGATAATAGATTAGAGGATATAAGGTTTACAGGAACAGGATGCACAATAAGCCAGGCATCTGCATCTATTATGACAGAGTTAGTTAAGGGTAAGTCTTTAGAAGATGTAAAGACTTTAATCATTAGATTCAAAAGGATAATGGAAGGAGAAGAGGATTTTACTGAAGATTTGGGAGACCTTTTGGCTTTTGAAGGTGTAAGGAAGCTTCCTGCTCGGATCAAATGTGCATTACTTGCTTGGGAAGTTTTATTAGAAGGGATAAAGAAATATCTAGAAAGGCAGGTGGAGAGGGTAAATGTATAAAAGTATGGCTTACTCCTCTTGGGATGAGATGGTCTTTGGTAAGGCTTTATATCCAGTAAGGTGTGGTTTTGACTTGGAGATAGGGGGAGGAATAGTTCATCCTGAACTTAAGTACCACCCGAGGCCAGGAACGGAGAGAGATTTCGATACAATCTATCATGAGTACGAGAGAATGACAAGGGATATCTTAGATCGATGTATCCAGATAGGACTTCCTTCTGTTGTGTTAGAGCTTGAGCATGTATTTCAGCTTACAGATAATCCGAGATGGGGGAAAGAGATAGCACATATGACTAAATGGTTATTAAAAGAGTACTATGATAAATTTGGTCTTAAAAGTGCTCTTCGTGTTACTGTAGCAGATATTAGGAAGCCAGAAAATGGATACAGAGCTTCAAGAGAGTACGACAAAATATTGGAGAGTTTTAGATTATCCGCAGAAGCTGGAGCGGATATCCTTTCTATAGAATCTACTGGAGGAAAAGAAGTCTTTAATTATGCGGTAACAAGGCAAGATTTAGTTGGATGCCTATTTGCTGTAGGTGTCCTGGGCTCTCTAGATATGGAATATCTATGGAAGTATATAGTTAGTATAGCTAGAGAATATAACGTTATACCTGGAGGAGATACAGATTGCGCCCATTCAAATTCTGCTATGTTCCTAGCTGGTGGATTTACCAGTAATGAGTTGTCCCATATATTTTCTGCTCTCATAAGGGCAATAGGTTCCGCTAGGTCTTTAGTAGCCTTTGATGTTGGAGCTAAAGGTCCCGATAAGGATTGTGGTTATGAAGGCCCAATTATAAAGGCAATTACTGGATGTCCAATATCTATGGAGGGGAAAAGCTGTGCCTGTGCCCATTCAGACCTTATGGGTAATATTTCTGCTGCTGTATGTGATTTATGGAGTAATGAGGCAGTCCAATATGGAGAGATGTTTGGTGGAACTACACCCGCAGTCTTTACCGAGATTTTAGGCTATGATGTAGCTCAGATGAACTCCGCTATAAAATTGGGAGTTGAAAAAGTTTTAAGGGATATATTTATCGCATCTGACGAATTACGAGACCCTCAAGCATATGTAATCTCTCCGAGGGTTGCTTATAATATAGGAGCTAGTCTTATACTAGGTAAAAACTATTATGAACGGTCTCTCTTTGCTCTTAGAAGAGCTTATGAGGAGTTAGAAAAGGCTATAAAAGAGAATGTATTAGCGGTATCACCGAAGGAGAGAGAGGTTCTTTCCGAATGTGGAAGAATTATAGATGAATTACCAGAATCAGAAGAGAAGTTTATTGCAAGCTGTATAAAAAGGTATAAAGATATAGTGCCAAACTTTAGACTGGACTCTTATGGTCTGGAGGGATAGAAATGACCCCAAAGAAAAGAGTAATATCTGCGATTTTAGGTTCCAAAAGATTAGATAGGATTCCTATAGTGTGTGTAAATCAGACCGCTACTAAGGATCAGTTATCAAGACTTGGTATAAGCTTTTTCGATGCTCATAAAAATCCAGAAAAGATGGCTAGACTGTCCCTTTCTGCTGTAGAAATTCTTGGATTTGATAATGTAAGAGTCCCCTTCTGTCAGACTGTAGAGGCAGAAGCACTTGGCTGTAAGATAAGATTTCCTGATGACAGTCTCCCATCTGTTGAGACTCACCCATTCAAGATAGATTCCCCAATAACATTGCCTAGTGACGTCCTATCTAGAGGAAGAATTCCAGTTGTAATATCAGTAGTAGAGAAACTATCTAAAGAGGTTGGAAAAGAATATCCTGTTGTAGCTGGTATAGTTGGTCCTTTTAGTCTAGCTGGATATCTCTTGGGACTGAATGATGTTCTAGTTGCATCTATTTCTGATCCTGGGTCTTTAAAGAGATTTCTTGATGTGACCTTAGATTTAGGGATAATTTATGGTAAGGCTCTTATTGACGCTGGAGCAGATATTATATGTGTAGAAGATATGAGTGCAAGTACAGAAATGATAAGCCCTCAAGCGTATAAAGATGTGGTTTTACCTTATCATAAGAGGCTTTTCGAAGAATTGAAATCTGTTATTACCGTCTTACATATATGTGGTAATGTAACTCCAATAATTACATATATGGCAGATAGTGGAGCAGACGCATTAAGTATAGACCACAAGTTAGACCTTTCTACTGCAATTCAGGTAAAAGATAAAGTGTCCCTAATTGGTAATCTTGATCCAGTAAAGATATTATTACAAAGTAGTCCTAACGATGTGATAAGCGCTGGAAACAAGGCGTTAGAAGATGGCGTAGATGTGCTAGCTCCGGGCTGTAGTCTGGCATTAGAGACGCCTACAGAGAATATCAGAGCACTACAGATGGTCTCTCTACCTAAATCGTCCTACACTGTATCTAAAAAAGTGAAGAAGGATATGGAAGTCTTTACTAGATACGACCTATATAGAAGAGAAGAGATGGTTAAAAAAAGAGAAGTGGGAAACATCTTAGAAGAGGTAAGAGAAGCAGTAGTAGCTGGTGATAGTAAGAAGGTTGTAGATTCAGTGAAGAAAGCCTTAGAAATCTATGACCCTATAGAAGTCATAAACAAAGGATTGGTAGAGGGTATTAATATTGTTGGTGAACTCTGGAACAGTGGGGAATATTTTCTTCCTCAGGTGATTCTCTCTGCAGATGCTATGCAAGTAGGAATAAAGATATGCGAAGAAACAATGGGGAGACCTATAGAGAAGAAGGGAAGAATTGTTATGCATGTAGCGGAAGGGGATATCCATACTATAGGAAAAGATATAGTTAAGGCATTATTAATAGCATATGGATACGAAGTGATTGACCTTGGTGTAGATGTCCCTGTAGAAAAGGTAGTAGAGGCGGTTAAGAAGTATAAACCTTGTCTACTTACTGGAAGCGCTCTTATGACTACTACTATGTCTGCCTTCCCTAAGATAGCAGAGAGACTAGAGGAAGAAGGGATAGAGGTCCCATTTGCCTGCGGTGGTGGAGCGGTAAATCAAGAATTCTGCGAGAGTTTTAAATTTGGCATATACGGTGGAAAAGCAATAAATGCCCCATTGATAGCAGAGGCTGCTAGAAGCGGTAAGTCTTGGCAAGAGATAAGAAAGATGTTTCATAAGTGATATAATAAAGATACGTAAAAAGATAAGGAGGTCTGAGAAAATGACTAATATAGAGAAACTGGATATGTTTTGTTATCAATGCTCTTGGACAGTAAATGGAGTAGCCTGTACAGTTAAAGGCGTCTGTGGTAAGGTTCCTACTGTAGCTAGATTACAGGATAATCTACTCTTTGCTATAAAGGGAATAACCGCTTATTTGTATCATGCTAGAGAGTTAGGTTATACCGATCCTGAGGTTGATGCTTTCCTCTCTGAGGCTTTTTACTCTACTCTTACCAATGTTAACTTTGACCCAGAAAAGTTTGTTGCTTTGGCACTTAAGGCTGGTATGATGAATATAAAAACGATGAAACTTCTAAAAACTGCTCATATAGAAAAATACGGGGAACCTGAACCTACTAAAGTAAGAACCTGGACAGTAAAAGGGAAGGGGATAATTGTTACTGGTCATGGTCTTAAAGCCTTAGAAGAACTTCTAAAACAGACAGAAGGAACTGGAATAAACGTCTATACCCATTCTGAACTCTTACCAGCACATGGATATCCTGGTTTAAAAAAATATCCTCATCTAGTAGGCAATCTTGGTAAGGCATGGCATGATCAGAGACAGTTATTTGCTAAATATCCGGTGGCTATACTTGGAACTTCAAACTGTGTTTTAATACCCCAAGAAAGCTATAAAGATAGAATGTTTACAACAGGGACTACTGGTTTACCTGGGGTTAAACATATAGATGGGTATGATTTTACTCCTGTTATAGAAAAGGCAAAGTCCTTACCAGACCTAGAAGATGAACCAGAAGGACAGTATCTAACTACAGGATATTCAAAGTCAGTAATTCTTTCTTTAGCTGAAAAGATTAAATCTTTTGTAGAATCAGGTAAGATAAAGCATTTCTTCCTAGTGGGTGGTTGCGATGTTCCAATTAAGAAGAGCCAATACTATAGAGAATTTGTTGAAAAACTCCCCAAAGAGACTGTTGTTCTTACACTTGCCTGTGGAAAGTTTAGAATAAATGACCTAAATCTTGGAGATATAGACGGTATTCCTAGATTAATAGACTTAGGACAGTGTAATGATTCTATAGTAGCTATAGAATTGGTTGAAGCTTTGGCTAATCTATTTAGCGTTGGAATAAATGAATTACCTCTTACTCTTGTTCTAACCTGGATGGAGCAAAAGGCGGTAGCTATTCTTTGGAGTTTACTTGCTTTAGGCATCAGAGGTATTTATGTCGGACCTATCTTACCAGCATGGGTCAATGAAGATATACTCAAAGTATTACAGTCTCAATATGATTTAAGGCTTATCTCTGAGCCAGAAGAAGATATAAAGAATATACTCAGAGTATAATTTTACTCTTTGTAATCTAAGGCTAGTGCCCTCTATATTAGAGGGTACTAGCCTTTATTATTTGCATTTTTTTATTCTATTGTGTTATTCTATTAGTAAATTTAATAAAAGGGGAGATGATGTTGATTATGGAAGTCCCTGTTGTTTTTGGGAAAGAAGGGTATAGATTAGTAGGAGTGAAGATATGAGAGATATAGCTTATATGGCTTTGAATACAGCCCTTGAGTATGGGGCAACCTTTTGTGAGGTAAGGGTTATCAAAAGTAGACGGCAGGGGATAAATGTAAAGAATGAATTAGTAGAAGAATTGATAGATAAGGTAGAAGAGGGGATAGGTATAAGGGTTATAGCTAACGGTTCTTGGGGTTTTGCTGGGACATCCTTCCTAGATAAGAATAATATCATAGAGACCGCAAAGAAGGCAGTTAATATAGCTCGTGCCAGTAGTTTAACTAAAAAGAGAAACGTAGAGCTTTCTCCTGCTAAAAAGATAATCGCTACTTGGAGCAATCCGGTTAAAATAAACCCATTTGAAGTCCCTTTAGATAAAAAGGTAAGCCTACTTATTGAGGCGACAAGAATTATGACTAAGGTCAAAGATGTAAAGATAGCAGAAGGAAGTATGGATTTTTGGGAAACAGAGAAATTTTTTATAAATAGTGAAGGCACAGAAATTTTTCAGCACATAATTGAGAGTGGTGGTGGAATATCAGCCTATGGTATAAGGGAAGGGGATGTTCAGAGGAGAAGTTATCCTAATTCTTTTGGTGGACAGTATGAGACTAGAGGTTATGAGTTGATAGAAGAGATAAACCTTCTAGATAACGCCCAAAGAATAGCAGAAGAGGCTAGTGCTCTATTAGATGCTCCAGAATGTCCATCTATGGTTACTACACTTATACTTGATGGTTCTCAGGTTGCTTTACAGGTTCATGAGTCTATTGGTCATCCTACTGAGTTAGATAGGATATTAGGTATGGAGGCAAGCTATGCTGGGACGAGTTTCATATCTGTAAATGATAGAGGCAGACTCAAGTATGGGTCTAAGATTATGAATATCACTGCAGATGCTACTCTTCCTAACGGTTTAGGTTCCTTCGGTTATGATGATGAAGGGGTACCTGCTCAGAGAATTGATATAGTTAAAGAGGGTATTTTAGTTGGTTTCTTAACTAACAGAGAAACTGCTTATGTATTAGGGGAAACCTCTAATGGAACATGCAGAGCTGATGGTTGGAAGAATATACCTCTTATCAGAATGACTAATATTAATCTTGAACCAGGGACTGGAACTTTGGAAGACCTTATAAAAGATACGGACGAAGGTATTTTTATGTGTACTAATAAGAGTTGGTCCATAGATGATAAGAGACTAAATTTTCAGTTTGGATTAGAGATAGCTTGGGAGATTAAGAACGGAAAATTAACTAGGATTTTAAAGAATCCAAACTATACAGGAATCACTCCAGAATTCTGGGGATCTCTAGATGCTGTATGTGGTCCTAGTGAGTGGAAAATATGGGGTGTTCCAAACTGTGGAAAGGGGCAACCAGGGCAGTTGGCTCATGTGGGGCATGGAACAAGTCCAGCCAGATTTAGGAATGTAAGGGTGGGGGTGAAGTAGATGTATATGGACTCTTTAAGTTATATAATAGACAAAGCTAAGGGGATTGACACAGAGTGTTTTCTTATGTCTAATAGACGTATACTTACTAGATTTGCTAATTCTTACATACATCAGAATGTTTCAGTCGATGAGATGGAGTTATCGATAAGGGTTGTGCTTGATGGTAAGACTGGTAAGGTATCAGTTAACCAACTATCTAAAGATGTTTTAGATTCTGCACTAAAGAGAGCTACAGAGATAGCTAAGATAACCCCTCCTGATCCAGAGTATTTTGGACTTCCAAATCCTATCCCTGTAGATATCAGAAAGAAGGAATATCAAGAAATTGATCCAGAAACTTTGGCCAAAAAGGTAAAGGAATTTATTACCGCTACCAATTCCTTAAATGCCTCAGGTGCTTTAGAGGTAAGTAACATTACAATGGCTATAGTTAACTCAAACGGTATAAGCATAGAGGATAACCTCTTTATGGTTTCTCTAGAAGCGGTGGTCCAAGATGGGGATTCGAGTGGTTATGTTTATGCGATGGAGAGAAACTTAGAAGATATAGATTTTGTTTCTCTTGCCAAGACTGCTAGTGATAAGGCTAGAAAGGGGCACAACCCTATTGAATTACCTCCTGGGTACTATACAGTAGTCTTAGAACCTCAGGCGGTAGGCACCCTTATCTCTTTCCTGGGTCTAATGGGTTTTGGAGCGAAGCAGTTTGAGGAGAAGCGGAGTTTTCTGGTAGGAAAACTGGGTGAAAAGATTACCTCTGATTTGATTAATATATGGGACTATCCTTCACATCCTAAAGCTATAAGTCTCCCCTTTGATTTTGAAGGTCTTCCTAGAAGAGATGTAATTCTTATAGATAAAGGTGTAGCAAAGAACTTGGTTTACGACTTTAAATATGCTAAGAAAGCAGGGAAGGAATCTACAGGAAATGCCCTGCCTCAGCCTAATACTGACGGACCAATTCCTTTTAATCTTACCCTTTTACCAGGGAAGAGCTCTTTAGAAGAGATGATAACATCAACTAAAAGAGGGATATTGGTTACGAGATTCCATTATACTAATATTGTAGACCCTATTAAAACTATTATTACTGGAATGACTAGAGATGGAACGTTTTTGATAGAAGATGGAGAAATAGCAACCCCAGTAAAGAATATGAGGTTTACACAGAGTATCTTAGAGGCTTTGAATTCTACAGAGCTTATAGGGAAAGACCTTTTTAGGGCAGGTGAGCATTTTATTTATCCTACCCTAGTGCCAGCATTAAAGATTAATAGTTTTCAATTTACAGGAGTGACTAGGTAATGTTAAAGATAGAAGGGATCGATGTATATTACGGGGTTATAAGAGCATTAAAAGAGGTATCTTTAACTGTAAATGATGGAGAGATTGTTACCCTTATAGGAGCTAATGGTGCAGGTAAGACTACTACATTGAAAACCATCTCTGGTCTTATAAGACCTAGAAAAGGTAAGATTACCTTTAACGACTATGATTTGACTAAAATGGCTCCACATGAAATAGCTAGCTTAGGTATTCTTCAGGTTCCTGAAGGTAGGAGGGTTTTTGGTAATCTTACGGTTATGGAAAATCTACTTATGGGGGCTTACCTAAGAAAAGATGATATATCTAAAGACCTGGAATGGGTATTCTCGCTTTTCCCAAGATTGAAAGAGAGACAAAAGCAAAAAGCAGGAACTTTAAGTGGTGGAGAACAACAGATGTTAGCTATAGCAAGAGCTCTTATGGGTAAGCCAAGTGTGATGTTATTAGACGAACCTTCTTTGGGTTTAGCCCCCTTGTTAGTTCTCAATATCTTTGAGACTATACAGGAGATAAATAAACAGGGAGTTACTATACTTCTTGTCGAACAGAATGCCTATATGGCTCTTCAGATTGCACATAAGGCGTATGTTATCGAGACAGGACGGGTGGTTATGGAGGGGACAGGAAAGGAATTACTCAATAATGAAGCAGTTAAAAAGGCATATCTAGGAGGGTGATAGTATGAAGTTCTTTGCTGATACTGCTAATATAGAAGAGATAAAACAGATAAAGAAGTGGGGTTTATTAGATGGGGTAACTACTAACCCTACTATCATATCTAGAGAGAACAGGCCTTTCAAAGAAGTAGTGATGGATATTTTGAGTATAGTCGATGGACCTGTAAACCTAGAGGTAATAAGCACCGATGCTGAAGGTATGATTAAGGAAGCAATAAAGTTAGCGAGCTTAGCTCCAAATGTGGTTATAAAGATACCTATGACTACTGAAGGTATTATGGCTGTTAAGGAGCTTTCTAGTAGAGGTGTAAAGACGAATGTTACCCTTACTTTTTCTCCAACGCAGGCTCTTATAGCAGCAAAAGCTGGAGCTAACTATGTGAGTCCTTTTATCGGTAGATGGGATGACATATCTACTGAGGGGATGAAGATAGTAGAAGACATCCTTACTATATTTAATAACTACGGTTATAAGACGGAAGTTATAGTTGCTAGTGTAAGACATCCTATCCATATATTACAGGCAGCGAGATTAGGGGCACATATAGTTACCGCTCCATTTAAGGTGTTAGAACAGCTCTTTCATCATCCGCTTACCGATATAGGACTGAAGAGATTCCTTGAGGATTGGAAAAAAGTTCCAAATCCTGAGTTTTAGCATCTAAGGGGCTAGACCTAGCCCCTTAGTATATTTTTGAGATTGGTTAGCCTGTATATATGGGTCTTCTCTTGGCTTATAATCTCTTTTACTAGATTCTTTTCTCTGTCTTCTAAGCCTTCTAAGATTTCGTAGTAATAGAGAATGGTATCTTTTTCTATCTGAATAGCTAGTTCTATTGCAGATAACTCAGCTCTTGCGTCTTCTACGAATTCTTTTATCTCTTTTTGATTTTTAAAGACCCTATTTTCCACTAGAGAGTGAAGATATAGATTAGCTTCTTCCTCATTAAAAGCCTTATCGAATCTTCTTCCTGTTAAGTCTTTATAGATAGACTTAAATACCGCTATATGCTCTTTTTCTTCTCCTGCTAGATACCTAAAGATTTCTACAGCTTCCTTGTTTTTAGTCCTATTAGCTAGACTTTCGTAAAAGACTACTCCATCTTCTTCGATCCTTATAGCTATTTCCAATATCTCTTCCAAAGAATAATTCTTGTTCATAAATTTACCTCCTTAACTTATATTTATTCTTACAAGAATTATACTCTGTTTTACTTTTATATTCGAACAATTACGAATCTTTCTTCATATCTTCTATATGAGAAAGAAAAAAGGAGGGAAGACGCTTATGGAGAAAGGTAATGTCAAGAGATGGTTGCCTTATTTAATAGTTGCATTAGTTATAGTAGGTATAGTAATTGCTATCTCTGTTAGAAGAACGCCTACAGAACAGCCTACTGAACAGGCAACTACTGTGGAAGAGACTACAACAGAAGTAGCTGAAGAGGTCTCTACAGAGATAGCTGAGGAAGAGACTGAGGAGGTAGCTGAAGAGACCTCTGAAGAGGTCCCTGAAGATCAGGCTGAGTATGACCGTATCCGTGAGATATACTGGGAAGGGGATTACGAGAAGGCTATAGAAGAATACAAGGCATTCTTAGATAAGTATCCTAATAGTGAATGGGCTGATGATGCTTTGTATGATATAGCCTCCTGCTATGAGTATCTTGGAGATAATGAGAAGGCAATAGAGTATTACCAAAAGGTAATTGATGAGTATCCTGATACCGACCTAGCAGAAAGTGCCCAGTGGAGTATAGATTATCTTAAAGGACAGGAAGAGGGGAGCTAATACATAATATTATCGGGGTAAGTAAGCAATCTTACCCCGAGTTAACTGCTTTTATTTCCTTTCTCAATGCTTCTAAGTATGTTCTAGTTAAAAATATAGTTAAATAGAATCGTTTATAATTAAAGCTCTTATTGCTTTTCAGAATTCTAATTACTCTTCTTTCGTTTATATATCCGAAACCTGTAAGTATCTGATTTAGAATCCTATGAAACAGGGTATCCTGAATCATAAGTTTAACTTCAAATGTTGGATATTTTCTGTAAAGATAAACCGCACTTTTAGCCCTCTCCTTTTCTTTTTCTATAAGAGCTTTAAGATTATTCTCATTAGGTAGTGGCTGATAGTGGTATCCTACTGCGTCTGGAACCTTGACAGAGCTTATACCAAACGATTTAAGTTTTAATCCAAAATCTATATCTTCCCACCCATAGACGTTAAATACTTCATCAAATCCCCCAACCTTTATAAATATCTCTCTAGGTATAGAGGCGTTACCTGAAGCAAAGTAGGCATTGGAAAAATCCAGTATAGAGCCTCTACTAGATAATCCTGCATCTATTTCAGATATTGCTATAACTGGTCCAACCGCTACGATTCCTCCAGGATGATTTTTATGAACTTTTACATGGCTACTTATAAAATTAGGAAGAACAAATATATCACTGTCTATAAAGATTATTAATTCTCCTTCGCTTTCTTTTACTCCAAGATTCCTACAGAAGGCTGGTCCCTTTCTCTCAGATAAAGGAATAAATCTAAAGTTTCTATAGTTAAAGAACTTCTTTAGGACCTCTCTAGTATTGTCCTCGCTCCCATCATCTATTACTATTATTTCGTATTGAGAATAGTCTTGATTTAAGATAAGCTCTATACATTTAGAGACAATCCTTTCTCTATTTCTAGTAGGAATAATCACGCTAACTTTCATTTGTAATCCATTATACCATAATATCAAGGTTTGTATTAGGGTCTTATTTTTGATAGAATAGAGTAGAAAAAAGTCTTATTAGGAGGATTGCACTTGAGTAGTTCTGGATATGTTAATCCTTATTTAAATAGGATGCTTTCAGCTATAAAGTTAGATAAAGTATTTATACGAGGAGAAGGAAACTATCTTTACGATGAAAATGGTATCCGCTATCTAGATTTCATATCCTCTTTTGGAGCTTTGCCGTTTGGATTTAACCATCCAGAGATATGGGAGGTTTTAGAAAGGATAAAGAAGGAGTCTATCCCTACCATTGTTCAGGCTTCTATTTCCAGGTATCAAGAAGAGGTAGCGGAAAAGTTGATTAATCTAGCCCCAGAAGGGTTTAGATATGTAGTATTTGCCAATTCTGGAACAGAAGCGGTTGAGATGGCTACAAAGATAGTTTCTCTATTGACTGGTAAAGAGAGATTAATAGTCGCCAAAGGTGGTTATCACGGTGTACAGAATGAAAGATTTACATATATACCATATGGAGATATAAGTGCTTTAGAGGAAGAGATAGAGAAGAATGCTAAGTATTATGCTGGTTTTATAGTAGAGCCTATTCAAGGAGAAGGAGGTATAATCTTACCTCCAGAGGATTATCTATCTAAGGTTAAATTCCTCTGCCATAAACATAACATCGTATTTATATTAGATGAGATACAAACTGGTTTAGGCAGAACTGGTTCTCTTTTTTTGTGTGAAGGGAAAGACTTTATCCCAGACATATTACTTATTGGTAAGGTGTTAGGTGGGGGCTTATATCCTATAGGAGCCTGCCTAATTAGAGAAGAATTCTATCCAGAAGGTTTTGATCTGAATAATTTTTCTACTTTTGCGGGGAATAACATCGCCTGTATGATAGCGGATAAGGTTCTAGATATTTTGACGAGGGATGGTAGAAATTTGATAGACAGAATAAAAGAGAATGGGGAGAGATTAATTAAGGAGCTATTAAAGTTAAAGGATGAATTTCCCAATCTTATAAAAGATGTAAGAGGTAGAGGGTATTTATTAGGTATAGAATTAGAAATGAATAGAAGGATATATCCCCAAAGTATACTGAGTGTTCTCTCTGAACAGGAGAGGTTGGTTCCTCTAGTGATTAGTTATCTGTTGAATGAGAAGAGGATAAGATTAGCCCCTACGTTAAAAAATAATAAGGTTATAAGATTAGAGCCTTCTTTTATAACTACTTGGGACGAATGTCAAGAGGTTATAGATTCTCTTAAAAGTGTTTTTAATATCTTAGACAGAATGAATACTCCAGAGATTATACGTCCAATTCTTAATATAAGTAAAGAAAGTCTTTCAGTATATAATCTAGATATTATTGATAGAGAGCCTTGGGAAGATATTTCTCCTTCTTTGGAGGATGGACGTTTTGCCTTTTTAGTTCATCCCCTTGACCTTACAAACTATTATGAGTTTGACCCAACCCTTTCTGTCCTTCCTAAAGATAGGATAGCTCTCTTTTCTGAGATTGGAAAAGATTTAATAAAACCCTTTGTCATAGGAAAGGTCAGGTTAACTTCGGATTGTGGAGCTACCGCTTATGGTGAGTTTATAAATATCCCATACACTGCAAGACAGATGATAGAGACACCTCAAGATATAATACTTAAAGTAATAGAAGATGCTATTACTCTTGCTATTGATAGAGGAGCAAGGATTCTTGGATTAGGTGCTTATACTTCTGTAGTTACAAGGGGGGGAACCTTAATCAAAGATAAGTATATTCCTCTAACTACAGGTAATAGCTACACTGTAGTAGCTAGTGTAGATGCATTAAAATTAGCTTCAGGTAAATTAGGAATTAATCTAAATCAAAGTACTGTTAGTGTTATAGGAGCAACTGGGTCTATAGGAAGGGCTTTAGCTATACTTTTGTCTGAAGATGTCCGTAGAATAATTTTAGTTGGAAATCCCTCTCACCCTAAGTCTAGCTCTAGGAGATTGAGAAAAGTGGGAGTGGACCTATGTGTGAATATAGTTAGACGTCTAGAATCTGGATGGAGACCTAATGATAAAACTATTGGTGATTATCTATCAACCCTGAAGTTACCTCCTTTTGAAGACTTAGATAGCTGGGAAGAGATATTAGATTTACTTGAAGAGAAAGGTTATATAACAATTACTACAGACCTTCCTTTGGCTGTGTCTTCTTCTGATATAATCGTTACAGCCACTAATAGTCCTAAAGAACTTATAGAACCTACCTATGTGAAGTTTGGAGCTATTATATGCGATATATCTAGACCTCCTAATGTAAGTCCTCTGATGAAAGAGTTAAGACCAGATGTTTTGGTGATTGATGGTGGAGTCGTAGAAATACCTGGTAGACCATCACTAGGTTGGTACTTTGGATTTGAGAGAGGGTTAGCTTATGCCTGTATGGCAGAAACAATGATGTTAGCATTAGAAAAAAATTATTCTGATATGAGCTTAGGAAGTGACCTTACGATAGAAGGAATCAATTATTTTAGGGAATTGGCAAAAAAACACGGATTTAAGATAAGCCAGCTGAGGAGTTTTGATAGACCTGTCTCTGAAGAAGATTGGAATAAACTTATAGCCTCTAGACAATGATATCTATTATAACACCTTTTGTTAAAGCTTCTATTCTCAAAATATCTATCTTCCTTCTTATCTCATCTAATTTTTCATTTATAAGAGGATTATTAAATCTTTCCATACTCTTTAATAATCTCTCCTCTTCTATCAGCTCTCGAATTTCCATTTTTATCTCATCTGTGTCCTTTGATAATACTTCTGTAACCTCTCTATGACTTCTGTCTTTAAACTTTACTCTAGATTCGCCTCCAACAACTACTAGCCTTTTTGTTTTTGGGTCTATAGCAAATTTGACTTTTATTTCCGCATCTACGATTTCTTTGTTAGTGTTTAATGCGTATCTTTTAAATACCCTAACGTTTAGTGCTTCGTGAGACAAAACTCCAGTAATAGCATCAAAGCCTTGATAAAATCTATAAGTAGCACCCTCTCCTGTAAATGTAGTAACTTGCATATTAAGACCTCCAGACATATATTTTACTATAAAATCTCAAAAAAGAAAGATAAATATCTTAATCACAGATATCCTTTTTATGATATAATAAGAGAAATTAAAAGCAGTGGAGGGACAGTATGGGAAGACATATCAGGATAATAACAGAATCATCAATAGATAAGAAAGAGGCGAAGAAGAATTGTCAGGAGTGTCAGACTCCTTGTAGGTCTGCCTGCAAGACTAGTATGACGGTCGGGAATCTAGTCTGCGAGGTAAAGAGACCATTAGGGAAATGGACTTGGTGAAGAGAGATTGGCATCCATTCTCTATCCAGGGAGAATATTTTTTATTTAACAGTCTTGGTTCCCTCTATCAATTAGATGAAGAGGGGGCTAAGGCTGTTGAATCTATCCTTGAAGGAAATAAAGACCCTCATATTTCTGAAGAGGTCTACAGAGAGATAGAAGAGGTATTAGCCCCTTATGAGTCTGTTGAGATTCAAACTTACGATAACTTGACATTGAAATCTCTCTGCCTGAATGTTTCTCATTCCTGTAATATGCTCTGCAATTACTGTTTTACAAGTCATAATCTTACATCTGATGGATCTCTTATGAGCTTAGAGACAGCCTGTAAGGCGATAGATTTCTTAATTGAGGCTTCAAAGGATACGAAGAACATAGAGATAGATTTCTTTGGGGGAGAGCCATTATTAAATTTGGATGTTGTTAGGGATGCAAGTATATACGGAAAGAAGAGGGCAATCGAGTCTAATAAAAATCTAAGGATAACTCTTACTACAAATGGTCTTCTTCTATCTGAAAAGAATTTAGACTTACTAGATAAGTTAGAAATAAGTATAGTCTTAAGTCTCGATGGAGGTGAGAAGGTACATAATATACATAGACATTTAATAAATGGGGACGGTTCTTTTGAGTATATATTACCTAATGCTATGGAGCTAGCTAGAAGGAGACAAGAGGGAGGATACTATATAAGAGGTACTTATACCGCAGAGACTTTAAACTTTTCTGATAGTTTTAAAGAGCTGGTTGACCTAGGATTTAGGTATATATCTCTTGAACCTGTAGTAACAAGTGATAAGTATCTTTCAATAAAGCAAGAACATATCCCTATTTTGAGAGAAGAGTACAGAAAGGTAGCAGAAGAATGTTTGAAAAGTGACGTAAAGTTTTTTCACTTTGAATTACCATTAGAAGAAGGAGCTTGTTTACCGAGATTAGCTAGAGGATGCGGTGCTGGAGTAGAGTATATGGCAGTAACCCCTGCTGGTGAGATATATCCCTGCCATCAGTTTGTTGGACATACCCAATTTAAATTAGGTAATATTGAGGGAAGACATATTAACAAAGATTTACAGGAGAAATTTAAAATCTTAAATAGCATAGATAATAAGCCTATATGTAGAGATTGCTGGGCTAGATACCTCTGTGGAGGAGGTTGCCTAGCCAACAATTTCAATATAAATAGGAATATTACAGAGCCATACGGAGTTGGTTGTGAGATACAAAAGTTAAGAATAGAATATGCTCTATGGTTAAGAGCAAAAAGATTGGAGGTAAAGGTATGAGGATAAAGGTTTTTTTAATTACAACTGTAGTCTTAATGTCTTTTTGTGGTTTGGTAAATGCAAATACTCTATCTAATTGGGGACCAACTGGATTATCAGAAATACCGACTGCAGATGTATTAGATTTTGGAGTAGCGGTAGCTCCTAATATTGGTTTTTATGGGGAGGATACCTTAGTAAGGATACCCATTACCTTAGGATTGGGTATTGGTGCAGAGATAGGGGTAACTGGTCTTTCTCTTCCCTCATCATCGGATTTGATACCTATAATCCATGCAAAGCTAAATGTTATAGAGGAAAAGCCTCTCCTACCTGGTTTATCTATAGGAGGACTCTTTGATGTGAATAATGCCATAGGAGGGACATCTTTCTATGTTGTTCTTTCTAAAGCATTAGGCAACTTAAAGGGACATATAGGTATAGGGAGTGGAATATATGAAAGTATATTTGGAGCGTTGGAATTTAAGCTTACCGACAATATAGACCTATTAGGTTTTTATAAATCTGAGCAGTTTGGCGTTGCCCTTAACATAAATGTGCTCTCATTTTTAAATGCTACAATAACTTATCATGAAGGACTAATACTCCAAGTAGGAGCGAATATTTCACTATAACTATGAAACAGATACTTGTTATAGATGGCTTAGGCGGAGGATTAGGCGCTGAAATTATAGCTAGATTGAAAGGAATACCTGATATAGAGATAATAGCGGTAGGGACCAATTCATTTGCTACTGGAAATATGTTAAAAGCAGGTGCTAGTAAAGGTGCTACTGGAGAGAATGCTATAAAGATGTGTTCTCTAGATGCCGATATTATCGTAGGACCTTGGGGGATAGTCATACCCAACAGTATGATGGGTGAAATTACTCCAGGAATAGCAGAAGCTGTAGCTACTAGTAAGGCTATAAAGGTATTGATCCCTGTATCTCATCCTAGAGTTATATTAGTTGAGGAGACAGTTTCATCTTTGAATAGATTGATAAGTCTAGCTATCGAAAAGATAATGGAGATATTAGATGGAAGAGATGATACTTCTAAAAAGAGCCCCTAATAAGACAGAGGCAGAAATAGTAAAAGGCTATTTGGAGAGTAATGGAATCTACGTTTTTCTAAAGTCTTCTACTGTTCCCTATGGTAATGGGCCAGTTATGGGTATAGGTGGACCAGTAGAGATATGGATTCCAAAAAGCTTTTTAGAGACCGCAACAGATTTGTTAGCAAAAAGGGAAGTTGAAGAGGGAGGTGGCATCGAAGATGATTCCGTTAAGGGATAGTATACCTTCGAGAAGATTTCCTATAGTCAATGTTATGCTTATAATAGCCAACTTTATAGCCTTCTTCTATGAACTCTCTCTTGGAGGCGAGCTAGAGAGATTTATATTTCAATATGGCATAATCCCAGCAAGATTTGTGCATGATGTATTAAATCTTGACTCTGTATCTGTAAGAGATGTTGTCGTTCCTTTCTTTACTGCTATATTCTTACACGGAGGATGGTATCACATACTTAGTAATATGTTATATCTTTGGATATTTGGAGATAACGTTGAGGATAGGATGGGACATTTTAAATATCTAATCTTTTATCTCTTCTGCGGTATTATGTCAAGCTTTGCACATATCCTGACAAATTTATCTTCTCCTATCCCTACCATAGGGGCTAGTGGTGCAATTTCAGGTGTATTAGGGGCTTATTTTATAATATTCCCTGAATCTAGGATTATGACTCTACTACCATTTGGTTTTTTCCTTCATATAGCTGCTATTCCGGCTTTTCTCTTCTTAGGCTTCTGGTTTATCTCTCAAACCCTGAATGGTATTGCTAGCCTAGCAGTAAGGACATATATGACTACCGGTGGGGTTGCATGGTGGGCTCATATAGGGGGATTTGTGACAGGTTTTATAATAGGTATTCGGTTTAGACGAAGGTATAGACCTTACTATTATGGATGGTAAAAGGAGGAGATGATGAAGGAACATATTAAGCGAGCACTTTTATTGGCTTTCATATGTGCATTCTCTGCTGGAACTTTAGGGTATTTTTATCAACTTACTACTCCAATCATAAAGGAACAGCAACTAAAAATGCAAGTTTCCCTACAACAAGAAGTATTGCCACAAGCTATGGAATTTAAAGATGTTACTGTTAATGGTTATACGGTGCATTTAGGTTTAAGTAATGGAGATGTAGTTGGTGGAACAGCAAAGGTTACCGTGAGAGGTTATGGCGGAAATATAGATTTAGTGGTTGGGATGGATATAAATAAGAGAATAACAGGTGTAAGGGTGTTATCTCATAGTGAAACTCCTGGATTAGGGGAGAAGGCGGTAAAGAATGATTATCTGGAGCAATATATAAATAAATCGAATGATAATATAAATACTGTAAAGTTTATAACAGGAGCTACAATATCGAGTAAAGCAATACGAGAAGGAGTGAAAAAAGGTATAGCCTTAATATCTAAGGCTTTGGAGGAATATCAAAGATGAGAAGACTATTTTCTGCTTCTGAGGAAGAGATTATAAGCGGAAAAACGACGGATATATATTTTGAAAGGACCTATAAAGTTTTAAATAGTATAGGAGCTCTCAATACCCCTGTAGTTGGAGAGATCTTCCCTAGAAAGAGCGGATACCTAGGTGGAGTTAAAGAGGTATTAAATCTTTTAGAAGGGAAAAAGGTTAGAATCTATTCTATTGAAGAGGGGGAATATATAGAAGAAAAAGAAGTAATAATGCGTATTGAAGGGCCATATGGAGAGTTTGGTATATATGAAACTGCTATACTTGGAATTTTAGCTTCTTCGACTGGGTGGGTAACTGCAGCTAGAGAATGTAAAGAAGCCAGTAATGGAAAACCTGTTCTATCGTTTGGAGCTAGACATGTACATCCTGCGGTAGCTTCTGTGATGGATAGGTCAGCTATAATAGGGGGAGTCGATGGGGTAAGTTCTATACTTGGAGCAGAACTAGTAGGGATAATCCCTTCTGGAACTATGCCTCATTCCTTAATATTAATTATTGGCGATACGGTTGAAGCAGCTAGAGCATTTCATAAGGTTCATCCAGAAATTCCACTGGTTGTTTTAGTTGATACATTTAAGGATGAGGCAGAGGAGGCTATAAGAGTGGCAAGAGAATTTGGGAAATCTTTATACGGAGTAAGACTTGATACCCCTGGAGAGAGGGGCGGTGTAACACCGGAATTGGTTCGAGAGGTAAGACTAAGACTCAATCAAGAAGGCTTCGACTATGTAAAGATATTTGTCTCAGGAGGGTTAAATCCTACTAGGATAAAGGTTCTTTCTGAAGCTGGCGCAGATGTTTTCGGGGTTGGTAGTTATATATCTGGAGCTTCACCCATTGATATGACTCTAGATTTGAAAGTGGTTAAAGGAAAACCGTTAGCTAAGAGAGGAAGAATTCCAGGTATTACACAAAATCCTAGACTTAAACTTGTGTATGATAACTTGGTGCCGGAAGCCGGGGTCGAACCGGCATGAGCTAAAAAGCTCAGCGGATTTTAAGTCCGCAGCGTCTACCTATTCCGCCATTCCGGCAGTTTCTAGTATCTATTATACAAAGAAACTCCCCTTTGTCAAGAGTAAATCCCTGATTTCTGTAGACTTCGGCTCGTTAAAGTGATATTATAAACTTGGGAAATAATCTATTTATAGGAAGGGGTGATTTTATTTTTTATGGTGGGGAGTCTACGGATAGGTAGAATCCTAGGGATCCCTATAGAGGTCCACTATACTTGGATTATAGTGTTTGGGCTTATAACTAATACGTTAGCTACTAGCTATCTATCTAACTATACATTATATACTTCTCCCTATGTCAATTGGATTATTGGTGCCATAGCTTCTCTAATATTTTTTGTTTGTGTCGCTATGCATGAGATTATGCACTCTTATACTGCAATAAAGTTAGGGTTAAAGATAAGGCGAATTACTCTTTTTATGTTTGGAGGTATAGCAGAGATAGAGGGAGAGCCTAAATCAGCTAGGGATGAGTTATTTATATCTATTATGGGTCCAGTTACTAGTGCCCTTTTAGCTCTTGTATTTTTTCTATTCTCTAGGTTTCCATTTAATCCTCTATCCCCTATTGGAGGAGCAATCTTATATCTCTATCGTGTAAACTTAATCTTGGCAGGATTCAATCTAATTCCTGCTTTTCCTTTGGATGGAGGAAGAGTTTTAAGAGCTATACTTTGGATGAGCCTCAAAAATTATAGGAAAGCTACTAGAATTTCAACTGGTATTGGAATGACGTTTGCTACTATGATAATGTTTTTAGGTTTCTATATCCTTCTCTTTGGCCAGTTTATAACTGGTCTTTGGTTTATTTTTATTGGTTGGTTCCTGAGTCAAGGAGCTATGTCAGGTGAGAGAGAGGTAGATATAAGAGAAGCCTTTACAGATGCTAGAGTGAAAGACCTTATGAGTAAGGAGGTTCAATCTGTCCCGCCTAATATTAATATAGAAGACCTTGTCTTAAATTATTTTTTATCTTACAGGTATGTAGCTTTCCCCGTTATGTGGGGGGATAATATACTTGGGATAGTTACCTTGAACGATATAAGAAAAATTCCTCGGGAAGAGTGGAAAAACTATACCGTAAGAGATATAATGACTCCGATGTCATCAGACCTTACTATAACTCCCGAGGAATCAGCATTTGATGCCTTTTTGAAGATAAATAAAGGTTCAGTTGGAAGACTTCTTGTTGTAGAAGAAGACAAACTTATAGGAATTATAAGTAAGACAGACCTTATTAGATTTCTGCAGATAAAATCTATGATATCTAGCTAGTTGAAATTACTACCACTTTTTTTGCTTACCCTTCCATTTTTCTTCTAGACTTTTCTTAAGGTCTCCCAATCTTTCGTTACTCTCTTTAAGAAAGTGTGATAATTTAAATTCAAATTCCTCTAGAGATTTGAGCCTTTTTATAGAAACTTCCAGGTCCCCTCTCTTATTGTATCCTATCACTACTGCCTTTACTTTGTCTCCCTCACGAAGATAGTCAGTTACCTCTTTTACATATGAAGAATCTATCTCTGAGATGTGCAAGAACGCCTCTCTTCCATCGTTAAGCGTCAAAAATGCTCCAAACTTAGTGACTTTTTTAACCTTTCCCTCGACTATCTGTTGATTATCTAATGGCTTTGTGTTGGAATACATAGGATCTCTCCAGGTTTTGTCCATCCTAACTCCTCTCTTACTAATATTTCTATATATTTGTCATCATATTTGAGTCTATAAATCTCTTCTTCTAGGTTCTTATTTTCCTTTCTTAGTCTATTTAACTGTTCCCTAAGTTGCAGAATCTTTGCTTTACTTTCATTTATCTGATATAGAACAATAAATGCAGACCTTGATAACACTATTAAATAGAGAACTATAAAAGCTGAAAGTAGCACCTTACATATCCTATTCAAACCTGATGCACCTTAAGAAAGTTTGTTGTTCCTCCTATCCCTACTGGGATACCACCAGTAAGAATAACAGTATCTCCTTTCCTTATAAAACCTGCTTCTAATGAAGCTTGAACAGAAGCCTCTATCATTTCATCCGTTGTCGTATATATCCTTGTTGTTAAAGGATTAATACCCCAGAATAATAGTAACCTTCTCTGGACCCTTTCATCAGGGGTAACCGCAATGATTGGTTGAGCAGGTCTATACTTGGCTACCATACGGGCGGTATATCCAGATTGCGTAGATGTTATTATAGCCTTTGCGCCAAGTCTCTGTGCTATTTCACATGTGGCATAACCTATAGCATCGGTAGGAGAGTTTGTAGAGAATTCTGCTCGTTTCCTAAGCATATCACTATATTTCAATTTAGATTCAGTATATTCTGCTATTTTTGCCATAGTCAGAACAGCTTCTAGAGGATATTCTCCCACTGCAGTCTCTCCAGAAAGCATAATAGCATCTGTTCCATCAAAGATTGCATTAGCTACATCTGAAACCTCTGCCCTTGTCGGCCTAGGATTTCTCATCATAGAGTCTAACATCTGTGTAGCAGTAATTACTGGTTTACCCAACCTATTACATTTTTCTATTATAGATTTCTGTAGTATAGGAACTTCTTCTAATGGTATCTCTACACCCAAGTCTCCCCTTGCTACCATGACTCCATCTGAGGCAAGAACTATATCATCTATATTTTCTATTGCTTCGTGCTTTTCTATCTTTGCTATTACTGGGATATTTACCCTAGATGCTTCTAATATATTCTTTACATGTAATACATCAGCTGCCTTTCTAACAAAGGAAACAGCTATAAAATCTACCCCTAACTTTATACCAAACATTATGTCGTCAATATCTTTTGATGTCACAGACGGGATGTTAATAGTAATATTAGGAACATTTATCCCTTTTCTACTCTCTAATCTTCCACCGTTTATTACTTTACAGAGCACCCCTTCTTCCCTATTTTCAATGACTTTTAACTCTATAAGACCATCTGCCAACATAACAGAGGCGTTAGGACGAAGTGCATCTATAAGTTCTTTTTCTTTTATAGGTATAACGCGAGGGCTATCGCTTCTTTCGGCAAGCTTTAATAGCACTTCGTCCCCCTTCGAAAGTGTTATACCTTCCTCTGCTAATGTTCCAACCCTAAGTTTCGGTCCTTGCAGGTCTTGTAAAATAGCAACTGGTTTCTTTAGAGAGTTTGATATCTCTCTTATAAGATTGAATACATTAGCATGATATTCCTGGGTGCCGTGTGAAAAATTTAGCCTAAATACTTCTACTCCTGCCTGTATAAAGCTCTTAATAATTTCTGGAGAATCACTAGCTGGACCTATAGTTGCTATTATCTTAGTCTTTCTCATATCTTCCTAAGGAATGCCTTAACACCTAAATAGTTAGCGATAGGTCCTAAGTCTTCTTCTATCCTTAAAAGTTGGTTATATTTTGCTACCCTATCTGTTCTAGATGGAGCTCCGGTCTTTATTTGACCACATCCAACAGCTACAGCTAAATCTGCTATAGTCGTATCCTCTGTTTCTCCGGAACGATGCGAGATAATGCTAGTATAACCAGCTTTTTTAGCCATCTCTACCGTCTCTAGAGTTTCACTAAGTGTTCCTATCTGATTAACCTTGATAAGAATAGAGTTGGCTACTCCTGCCTCTATTCCTTTAGATAGACGTTTTACATTTGTAACAAATAGGTCATCCCCTACAAGTTGAACCTTACTACCCAGCCTTTCTGTAAGTAGTTTCCATCCATCCCAATCATCTTCAGCTAAACCGTCTTCTATAGAGATGATAGGATATTTCTCTATAAGGCTCTCATAATAAGAGATGAGTTCTTCTACAGAGTAGTCTTTCCCCCCAAAGTGATATTTGCCTTCTTCATAGATATTACTTGCAGCAACATCTAAAGCTACAAAGATATCTTTACCTGCCTTATAGCCAGCCTTTTCTATAGCCTCGACTATAGCCTCTATTGCAGACTCATTAGTTGATAGGTTTGGAGCAAATCCACCTTCGTCACCAACATTTGTATTGAGCCCTCTACCTTGTAAGACTTTCCTTAATGTGTGGAAGGTTTCTGCCCCCATTCTTAGCGCCTCTTTAAATGAAGGGGCACCTGCAGGAACTATCATAAATTCTTGAAAGTCCAAAGGATTATCTGCATGCTTACCACCATTTATTATGTTCATTAGAGGGACTGGAAGTATAGATGCATTTACCCCTCCTATATATCTATATAAAGGCAACTCTAAGAAGTTAGCTGCTGACTTAGCTACCGCTAAGGATACACCTAGTATAGCATTTGCCCCAAGCCTACTCTTATTTGGAGTCCCATCAAGTTCAATAAGAATTCTATCAATATTTTTCTGATTTAGGGCATCTCTTCCTATTAATTCAGGAGCTATTACTTCATTTATGTTCTTTACCGCGTTTTTTACCCCCCTGCCTAGATATCTACTAGTATCTCCATCTCTCAGTTCAAGTGCTTCATGAACGCCAGTAGAAGCTCCTGATGGGACACTGGCTCTACCCATATGCCCACTTTCTAAATAAACCTCAACCTCGACAGTTGGATTTCCTCTTGAGTCTAATATTTCTCTTCCTCTTACTTCTGTGATGATGCTCATTCTTATCCTCCATGCTATATCATTTAATTTTCAGATGGTTAAATTTTAATTAATTACCTATCTATTGTCAAGGGTAGACAAGAAGAGTAAAATTGAACTAGAAAAACATTTTAGGAGGAAGTAAGGTAAGATTTATGGGGAGAAGGGCATTATTTATAGATGGAAATAATTTATATTTTGTCCAGAGAAAATTAAAATGGAATATAGATTTTGAGAAGCTTCTTAATTATTTTAAAGGGAATGAAAACTTTTATAATGCATTTTATTACTCAGGGTATGATACTACTGACCAGAACCAAGAGAATTTTCTCAAAGCTTTGACCTTAATAGGTTATACGGTAAGGAAAAAACCTTTAAAGACTATCTCATCCCTGGACAACGAGGAGAAACAGAAGAGTAATATGGATGTAGAGATAACCTTAGACCTTATAGTTACCTCTAATCATTACGATGAAGCTTATCTCTTCTCTGGAGATAGCGATTTTGAGAGTGTTATAGAGTATCTTAGGATGATAGGTAAGGAAGTAGTTGTTGTATCTACCCTGGGACATATAGCTATAGAGTTAAGAAATGCAGCCGATAGATATGTAGACCTAGCTGAATTAAGGGAATATCTAGAGAAAGCTCATACATAGTATGAGGGTGGAACCTATTCCTCTAGGTCCCACCCTCATCCATTTATTACCCATTCACGAGCCATTTTGAACCCATTTAACAGGTAATTATTCATAACCTCTAGAAGATTATAAAATATGTACATCCTAAATGTCAACTATTGACATACCTGGGGTGTAATCACTTTTTAGAAAGAGTGCTCCTTTCTGGCTGGAATTGATATACTATAATAAAAAATCCAACCAGAAAGGAGTGATTTA
>JACIXS010000420.1 GCA_014360335.1 bacterium
TATAAAGAATCTCTTTATGCTCCAGGTAGCACCTTCTAGGAATACTAAAATAACCTCTGGAGAGACGTCATCCCTTATAAAACCTGCCCTTTGATTTTTAGTAATTATCTCATAAAGTATCTTTTGAGTCCTGTCTTTTAAGAGTCTTTGGACCTCATCTTTATAGGGGGAATCATCATAAAATGCAGATTTCTCCAATAATAGATAAGCATTTGGATATTTTAAGAAGAATCCCCAAGCCAGGTCAAAGGACCTTTCTACATAATCAAATAGACTTATATTTTCAAAATTATAGTCCTTTACTAACTCCAAGCTTAATCTAATGGCTTCATTTATTGCATAGAAGTACATATCTTTCTTGTTTTCAAAGTATTGATACATACTGCCCTTAGCTACCTTACACTCCTTAGCTATATCTTCTATATCGACCTTACTATAGGGCTTATTGGCAAAATATTCTATAAGAGTATTGATAATCCTTCTTCTCTTCTCCTCTGGAAGGTTAAAAAAGGTCTGTTTAGGCATTTCAATCCCTCCTTAGGGGACTTTTAATAAATTATGACTCAACAGTCATATAGATGTCAACACTGAAACTTTAACCGCCTCTACAACCACAAAGTATTATAAGGAAAACCTTTCTGCTTTTCCCTCTCTGAATATATAGATGTACTTACCTTCTTTAAAGATGTCTTTTTTTATTAATTCTTCTATGTCAAAGTGAAAAAGCCCTATTTTGGCGTTTTTGAACATCTCTCTAGGCTGTGTCCTCTTAAATGCCTTTATAATACCTTTTTCTTCTCTTGAAAAGGTTAAACCTTCAGGTAGGTAATCTTCTGGATAGATATTCAATACGTCGAACCTAAAAAGATTTTTTAGTATATTAGGGTCTTCTATAAAATTAAATCTCACAATGGTTCTGTATAGGTCACTTAAAAAGTCTTTAACATTTTTTCTACAGTCAACCTCATAACTTAGCTTTTCAAAGATATCCGAGGGGCTATATCTTTTAAAGATATATCTTAGTGTCCAGAAGAGGTTTTTCCTATTGTAAAGCCTTTCAACTAGAGTTTCCATCTGTTTTAGCCTATAAATTTCAGAATAAGATATAAACCTATTAGAGATTACTTCATATGGAGGAAAACTATAATACTGATAATCATAATTCTTTGCCTCATCCCTTATTCTTGTCCCTTTTAATAATTTCAAAAAACCCAACTGGACCTCATCTGCAAAATATAGGATAGTCTTATCTAGAGAATTTTTAAACTCCTCAAACCCTTCATATGGTAATCCAGCTATCAGATCTAGATGAAGGAAACATTTCCCTCCCTCTATAAGCTTTTTGATATTTTTATCTACCTTCCCCAAATCGACAAAACCTCTTCCTATAGCTTTAAGTGTATCACTTTTAAAACTCTGAATACCTATCTCAAGCCTAAATAGACCATTTTTAGTAGTGTTTAAAGCAGATATCACATCATCATCCAATAGTGAGGGCTCTATCTCAAGATGAACCTGTGTTTCTTTAGAATATTTCTTACAGAATTCTATTATCTCTATAGCTCTCTCTTTATCTATATTAAATGTCCTATCGACAAATTTTAGAAGCCTTGCACCCCTATCGAATAGATACTTAATATCATCGAATACCTTCTCTAAAGGAGCAAATCTAACCTGTTTGTCTAGTGAAGATAGACAGTATGAACATTTAAATGGACAGCCCCTGCTTGTCTCATAGTAATAGACTTTATTCGCATCTATCTTTTCGTCTTTATAAGGAAATGGAAGTTTTTCCATATCAAAGTATTTGTAACTTTTAACATTGAATTCTTTACCTTTAGAGATGGCATTACAGAAATCTATAAAGAATTGTTCCCCTTCTCCGCTTACTATGATATCTGCATCCTGCCAGTCTTTCTGTGTATCAAAATATACCTCTGGACCTCCTAGAATAATCTTTACATCTTTTAGAACCTTCTTTAACCCTTCTATAAGCCTTTTTACATAAAGGGCATTCCAAATATAGACAGATATCGCTATGTACTTTGGCTTTTCCTCGACGATTCTAAATAATACATCACTTAGTTCCTGGTTTATATTGAACTCTAAGAATTTACAGGGATATAAATCTTTACAGAGATGATAAAAATATCTGATTGCAATATTCGTATGGATATACTTGGCATTTATGGCTAAAAATAGAAGCATCTGAATTACTTCTTTCTAACCAGAAGAATAACTAAACCAGCGAGCGCTAAACCAGAGAATAGAGCCAGGGCACTAACTACAAATGTAGCTGTACCTGGCTCTAGAAAGAATAGTAATCCACCAGAAACCAAAATAATAAATATTGCTATTCTAAATACCGCTAAACCTAAATAGGGGTCTATCATTTTCCTCTAAATAAGAAACAGGATACATAATGGTCCTTTTCAGGCTCATACATATTAGGCACTTCCCTATCACAAGTTCCCTCTATCCAGAATGGGCATCTTGGGTTAAACGAACAACCTGGGGGCAGATTCAGTAAGCTAGGTATATCTAGACTTCTTAACTGCATCGGTTTTTTACTCCTAGTAACCTGAGGGTCTGCCTCCGGGATAGCCATAAGTAGAGCCTTTGTATAAGGGTGAAGAGGATTCTCTATTACTCTAGGGGTAGGTCCTATCTCTACGATTCTTCCAAGATACATAACCGCAATTCTACCTTCCCAGCCAAAGTATTTAGCCATTGCTAGGTCGTGCGTAATAAATAGGAATGTAACGTTCATCTCCTCTTTAAGACGCCTCAAAAGTTCTATAATACTAAGCCTTATAGATACATCCAGCATAGATACTGCTTCGTCTGCCACTATAAATTTGGGATTTAACGTTAGAGACCTCGCAATAGCTACTCTTTGTCTCTGTCCTCCACTTAATTGGTGTGGATACTTATATATGAAATCTCTAGGAGGTGTAAGGTCTACCCTATCTAAGAGTTCAAGAACCTTTTCCTCTGCCTCACTTTTACTTTTTACTATACCATGCCTAAATAGAGGGGCACTCAGTATGTTATATATCCTATGGACAGGATTTAGAGAGGAGTAGGGGTCTTGATGTATAATCTGCACTGCTTTCCTATAATTCTTGAACTCTTCGTTATTCATACTCCATATATCTTTTCCTTCGAATAGTATCTTTCCTGATGTAGGCTTTATTAACCCAACAATAAGTTTACCAGTAGTCGTCTTCCCACAGCCACTCTCACCAACGAGACAGAGAACCTCTCCTTTCCCTATAGAAAGAGAAAGGTCTCCTATAACCTGCATATGCTTCCTTCCCCCAAAGATTCCGCTCCTTACAGTAAAGGATTTACTCACGTGGTCAAGTTGTATAATAGCCCTATCTTCCATTGTTGATCTCCTTATGTCTAATACATGCTACAAAATGGTCTGGTCCTACTTCTACTAGTGTAGGCTCATCTTTTTCGCATTCTGACCTTCTGTACTCACATCTAGGGGCAAATTTACATCCTGGTGAAAGATTTATAAGGTCAGGTGGCGAACCCGGGATGGAATAGAGTTCTCTAAACCCTGCTGTTACAGTAGGAACAGCCTTTATAAGCCCTAGAGTATATGGATGTCTTGGACGATAGAATATGTCTTCTACACTGCCAAGTTCTACTATGGCTCCTGCATACATAACCGCCACCCTATCTGCCAATTCTGCTGCCAGGGAGAGGTCATGAGATATGAATATCATTGAGAGTCCCATATCCGACTTTATTGTTCTAAGAAGCTCTATTATATTCCTCTGGGTAAGAATATCTAGAGCGGTAGTAGGCTCATCTAGTATAAGTATCTTAGGCTCTAAAAGTAGACTCATAGCTATAAGAACTCTCTGTCTCATACCACCACTTAACTCGTGGGGATATGAATTTATAACACGCTCTGGGTCTAACTGGACATATCTTAAAAGGGATATAGCCCTTTCCCTAACAAAGCTTCTATTACTTATCCCATGAGCCTTTGCGGTGTCATATATCTGGTCCCATACCTTTAGGACCGGATTGAAAGAGTTTAACGCAGATTGAAAGACCATAGCAATCTCTTTCCACCTAAACTGCCTTAGGTCTTTCTCATTAAATTTACTTATATCATACTCATTTCCATTTCCCTTATATATGATTTTCCCATCTTTTATATATCCTGATGAAGGAAGTAATCTTATAATCGCGGTTCCTAATGTTGTTTTCCCAGAACCGCTCTCTCCTATCAGCGCTAGATTCTCACCTTTATAGAGTTTTAGATTTACCCCTCTTACTGCCTTTACCTTTCCTCTTATATTAGAATATTCAACAAATAGATTTTCTATATTTAGAATTTCTCTAGCCAATTCTACTCTCCCGCCCTTAACCTTGGATTAAATATACCTTCAAGGGACCTAGTGAATGTCACTGCTGACCATTGGAATAATGCTATAGCTATTATTGGTGATAGGATATAGAAGATACTTCCCTTATAGAATATGGCACCTCTAGTCCAAGCCAACTGGATCATAAGTCCCCAGTTATGGCCATAGAATGGAACAAGACCTAGTATTATCAATCCTACCTGACTATACACTGCTCCTGTCATAGCCATAATAAGACTTATAACTATGTAGCTCAGCATATTTGGAAGTATCTCAGAGAATATTATATGAATCCTTCCAAGGTCTAAGACTCTTGCCGCTTCTATATAGTCTCTCTCCTTTATAGAGAGAACTTGAGACCTTATTGCTCTTGCAAGAGCAGGCCAACCGAGAAAACCAATAATGAATGCCAACATAGTGGGATTGGTTAGCCTTACAAACGCTGCTAATACCGCTAAGAGTGGAAATTGTGGAATTGTAAGGATTATCTCAGTTATGAACATAATAACTGTATCTGTAAAACCGCCTGCATATGCACTCAGTGAGCCTAGGCTTACAGCTATCAGGGTAGATATAAGTCCTGCTAAAAATGCTACTATTATAACGTCTCTTCCACCATTAACGATCTGTGAGAAGATATCCCTACCCTGATTATCTGTCCCCAAGATATGCTCTTTTGATGGGAATTGATATATCTTATCTAATTTTACTTCTGTGTCTAGCTTTATAAAATATGGCCCAACGAAGGAAAGTAGCAATATGAATAAAAGGAAGATAAAACCAATAAGTCCTGCCTTGTCTCTAGATATAATGATCAAAGGCTCTATAAATATTCTTCTAAGAATCTCCTTAGCCTTCATTATTCTCCTCCTATCTTTATACGTGGGTCTAGTTTAGAATAGAGTAGGTCCGCAATAAAGTTTGCCACTATGACTGCAATAGTTATTATCAAGAATACCGCCTGCATAACTGGGTAATCCCTTTGAGCTATACTAGCTCCTAATGCCCAACCGATACCTTTATATACAAATATGCTTTCTATCAGAGCAGAACCACCCATAAGGAATCCCATCTGCATAGTTAAACTAGTAAATAATGGTAGAAGTGCGTTCCTACCTACATAGGCAAATGTTATGCGACTCTCAGGAAGTCCTCTAGCCTTCGCCACTGTTACATAATCTTCTCCTAGTGTGTTAAGAGTGCTACTCTTCATACTTAATGTCCATCCACCAATGGTACTAACTACGTAGGTCATAATTGGTAAGAGAGCATGCGAGAATATGTCCTTTATGAATATCCAGTTAAATCCAGGTTTTACACCAGGAGAGACCGTTCCTCTCATTGCACTTACCGGAATTAATCCAAGCTGTACCCCAATAATAATAAGGAGAAGTATGCCTATCAGATAGTTTGGTATAGCACTCAAGATTGCTGCAATAGTTGACATAATATGATCAAAGATGCTTCCCCTTTTGTAGGCAGAGATCATACCTAGTGTAATACCTAAAGTGAAACTTATAAGTATAGAGATCCCTACACTAAATATAGTCCAAGGGAGATAGGCAGAAATCATTAGAGATACTGGCGTCCCTTGAGATAAGAAAGAAACTCCAAAGTCTCCCCTCAATAGATTTCTCATATAGATTATATACTGCTTAGATAGAGGAGCATCTAAATCTATAGAGAATAATGCTGCTGCCTGGTTCTTTGCATCTTGGAAACTCATACCATACTGAGACATAAGCTGTCCTATGTATATCTCTATAGGATTCCCAGGCATAAGTCTAACAATAAAAAACGTCAATGTTGCTACTATAAATACAGTCAAGATTGCCCTTATGACTCTAAGAAATATGTAATTAGAAAAAAGCCTTTTAATCTTGCTCAACTTTTCTTGCCCTCCTATAAGTGATAAAATTAGGGGACGTCTCTGTGAGACGCCCCCATAAGGTTCTAATAATAGCTATTTGGTTACAGGCTTTAGTGTTCCATTTAGTATCATTATAGTAACAAAGTTATCTGCATATGGGCTATTCTTGTAGATTGGATCTCCTTCTTTAGGCCAGTTAGTTACTCTTACACCATCAAGTGCTGGGTTATTTCCGTATCTCTCCCAGAGTGGAACGATCGGTAGAAGTTCGTTAAATGCAAGGGCTAGCTTTTCTACAATCTTCTTCTGCTGTAGGACATCGTATCCTTCAGCACTCTGTGTGATAAGTTTATCTAGGTCTACCTTACCAACAGACTTTGTTGTTTGTGTGAGCGGGAAGTTCATTCCAGGACCAAGTCCGCTTGGATAGTTATATGTAACTAGGTCTGTATAGTAGGAGAAGTGGGCATGTGGATGAGCAGACCCCCAACCAGCTATAGCCATCTGGAATCTTCCAGCTCTTACCTCGGTAGGGTGCTGAGCATAGGTAATACCACGAACTGTAGTCTTTATACCGAACTTTGTTAACTGTTCAGCAGCGTTCTCTGCTGCAGCTGCCCAGTCTGCATATTCGGCTGGAACTAATAGTTCGTATTCCATCTTTGTCCCTTTATCTGTTACCCAAATTCCATCTGCACCCTTCTTAAATCCAAGGCCAGTTAATATCTTAGCTGCTAAATCTGGATTGTAATCATATTTATTCAGTCTCTTTCTTACCGCTTCAGATAGCCATTGTGGAACTAGGTTATCGCTTAGACCAGTCATATAGATCTGTCTCTTAGCAGAGTCCCCTAGAGACACAAACGCATTTTCTTCTTTCTTAATTGCATAGGCAATAGCTTGTCTAACCTCTTTTAGATTAAATGGATAGATGTTGTGGTTGAAGTATATTGCTGGACCAGAGTATATCGGAGGCCTTATGATTCTTATACCCATCTGTATATACTGCTTTTCCGTTGCAGGTGGGAATCCATGTGTAGCATAGTCTACTTCCTTAGCCATAACAAGAGGAGTTACTACTGGAGTTTCACCATTATAGACCTTAATTTTATCAAACTGAATCTTTTCAGCATCCCAATATCCGTCAAATTTAGTGAGTGTTATTTCGGACTCGGTGAGATTCTTAGGGTCTAAGATGAATGGACCGGTACCGACCATCTTATCTGGTCTAAACTGGTCAAACTCTGCTCTAAGTTTCTTCATTTCATCGGAATCGCTCTTCTTCCCTTGGTTAAGGAGAGCAATCACTTGGCTTGCGTATTTCCCATATACCGCATCGGAACGGATCTGAGTTCTAAGGACATATCTTTCTAAGACCATAGGAGCGCATACTACCGCCATATGGAAGTCTACAGTATAATCATCTACCGCTGTTACCTTGTCTATGTATCTCCATATAGCCCAGTTATAGAGATAACCAAGGTAGAAAGTAGTAACTACATCTTTAGCAGTAAAGGTTTTACCATCCTGCCATTTTACTCCTTTTCTAAGGTATACTCTAAAGGTGTTTGTTTTCCTGTTTAGGCTCCACTTTGTTGCCAAAAGTGGCATCCATTTCCCACTAGCCCATAGATACATAGCTAGGGGTTGTTCTATAAGGTCCCAATACATTCCTAGAGTAATGGCATTAGTCGCATAAGAATTGAAGTGTCCAACTGGAGGTGGCGTATAGGGCCATGCTCCATTGAACTGCCCTCCTGCAATAGCAGAAGAAACCAAACTTACTACTAACAACAGACTTAGCAGTGTTAAAATTACTTTCTTCATAAGTTCCCTCCTTCTCTAATTTTACCTCCCCTTTATCGTACCTCATCAAAAAATAATAAAAATTATATCTTTATACCTACCGGTCTACCTTTAGATATCACCTCCTCGTATGAATGTTACTGCTATAAGTATAACACAAGATTAGAAGAAACTTCAAGTATGCATTATAATAGAGACACCTAGTATCTTATTTCTTCTTTCGCTGCCAAAATAAGAAACTTTTTGCTCTCTCTTGGAATTACCTCTTCTACGTATT
>JACIXS010000421.1 GCA_014360335.1 bacterium
TTTAGCCCTTCCCTTAAATGGAAAATATATTCCTTCCCATCTTTAGATAATGTCCATTTATCTGCTAGATCTGATATTAATTTTGTCCCAGTATAGTCTAACCTTACAAATTTAACATATCCAGCAATCTTTGTGGGGCCAGCTCTATCCGCTAAACCTGTCCAACACCTTCTCCAGGTACCACCATACTGACCAATCTCCTCCCATGGTTCTATTACAACAGGATTTTTAGGAAGTCTCTGTTCTACCGGAGGAAGCTTGCCTTGCTTTACTAAGTCAGCTAATATTGGAGCTTCATTGTAGCGTGTTATTCTCTTACCAGTTGCTATTCTATAGTCAGTAGGTGAATTATAAACTTTTAACTCTTTAGCATAGCCTAACATAGTAAAAACTGTCATCAAAAAACATACAAGTACTAATATACTGCATACCCTTCTCATTAGCATACCTCCTTCAATAATAGAATCTTCAAAATCTATAAGACAATTGCACCTCACATTTTAAACCTACCCTTCTTAGATAACAAAAAGGTTCACCTAATTCTACCTTTTATCCTTCCTTACCACCTCCTAAGTTAGAAATCTTAGCAATAATATATCATACCGCCATTGTCTCTATCAATACAACAATATTTTTAATATTGCTACC
>JACIXS010000422.1 GCA_014360335.1 bacterium
ATCCAAAACCGCTTGGGTTCGAAACGATGGGGCATATGGTGGTAACAAGCATAGCCCACGACCCTTTCGTCCTTTTCCGCGAGGTAATAACGCAGCACGTACTTTTGGGTGTTGAAGTTTTCGAGGTCGTAGCGGAATTGCTCTACGGTGTACTGGTGCTCGGGATCGCAAAGGTTATCGATCTCCACCACTGCGGCAATATCCTCGGGCGTGGCCAAGAACTCACGGATTTTGAGGTTCATGACTCCTCCTTGCCTTCAAATTTACGCGCAGCTAGGAGGATTTTGTAGACCTCGCGCCTGGAGAGCCCAAGCGTTTGGGCCACTTCCTTTCGTGCCTCCTTTGGGGAAAGGCCCTGGGAGAGCAATCTTTGGTAGAGGCTTAGGACCTCGTCTTTGTTCGCCTTGCCCGGCTCCTTTTCCGATTCCTCCGCGGGGCCGAAAAGGACTACGACTTCGCCCAAAACTTCGCCGCGACGGGAAAGCTCCGCATGGACTTCCGACACCTTTCCCCGCACGAACTCTTCGTGGATCTTCGTAAGTTCCCGGGCCACCACAGTAGGGCGTTCCGGAGAAAGCTCCGCCAACAGGGCCAAGGTGCTTAAAAGCCGGCGCGGGCTTTCGAAAAAGACCACGGTGTAGGGAA
>JACIXS010000423.1 GCA_014360335.1 bacterium
GGTATATAAACTCTTAGACATTGGCGATATAGATAATGCTAGGAAAGCCTTATCATACATCGTTGGAAGAGACACAGAAAGGTTAGATACACAGGGTATATGTAGAGCGGTTATAGAAACTGTAGCGGAGAATACGTCCGATGGTATTATTGCCCCACTATTCTATCTCTTTTTAGGAGGAGTCCCCTTGGCTATGGCTTACAAAGCAATAAATACCTTAGACTCTATGGTAGGTTATAAGAATGAAAGATACATAAATATGGGAATGGCCTCAGCCAAACTAGATGACGTAGCTAATTTCCTACCATCTCGCATAACCGCCTTACTCATAGCCATTACAGCTTTCTTCTTAGGATTAGATGCTAAGAGAAGTTTTACCATAATGTTACGTGATGGATATAAAAATCCAAGCCCTAATAGTGGCTACCCTGAAGCTAGTATGGCTGGGGCACTGGGTATACAGTTAGGAGGTCCTAGCTCTTATGGGGGTCGAATTGTAGAAAAGCCTTATATAGGAGACCCTATAGGAAGGATAAGCCCCACGCATATATTAGTATCTATAAAATTAATGTATGGGACATCGATATTGGGATTCGTTCTTGGTTGTCTTATCAGGTATGCACTATGATAGAACATGGAGGAAATATACATAAGTTCGCTAGAATTTTACATAGAGAGCCCTCTCAAATTTTAGATTTCAGTGCTAATATAAATCCTTTAGGATTTCCTCAAGGACTTAAAGAGTATCTATATCATTCATTAGACAGTATAATTTGCTATCCAGACCCAGACTATGTAGAATTAAA
>JACIXS010000424.1 GCA_014360335.1 bacterium
GAACAGTGGGTAAAGTGGAGAGGAGAGGAGGATAGGTTTGCTCCTCGAGTATTTAGAAGAGCCCATCAATGGCTTGAAAATTTTGGAAGAAAAGCCAAAAGGTTCTTTCTTATGATAGATTCTTTTGACCCACATGAGCCATGGAATCCTCCTAAATATTATATAGAGAAGTATGACCCTGATTATAAAGGTGATGAGTTATTTGAGCCTGCATATGCTCCAAGTAATTATGCCTCTGAAAGAGAGATCAAGCATATGAGAGCAATGTACGCAGGAGAAATAACAATGGTAGATAGATGGTTGGGTTTCTTTTTAGAAGGACTTAAGTATATGGGGTTATGGGACGATACTGCAATAATACTTACTTCAGATCATGGGTTTTATCATGGGGAGCATGGATTTATAGGTAAAGTCGAATTAGACAGGAATGGAACAATTATAAAAAGATGGCCTCTCTACGATACAATAACCAGGATACCATTAATAATTAAAGTTCCAGATGGTCCTAAGGGGGAGATATATGAAACTCTTTGCCAAACTCCAGATTTAACAGCTACTATTTATGAGCTAGCTGGCCTTAGTATACTAGATACTTGTCAAGGATTTTCTTTAATTCCGGTAATAAATAGGGAGAAAGAGAGTATTAGAGACCTTACAGTCACAAGCCATACTTATATAACAGATAAAGAATGTCGTTGCCCAAGCTCTATTCGGACTAAAGAATGGTTATACATTTATGGTGGGGATGAGTGGCAACATGAGCTTTATAACTTAAGAGAAGATCCGATACAGAAGAATAATGTGTTCGATGAGAAGAGAGAAATAGCTAAAAGTCTTCATCAAGAATATATAAACTGGTTAAAAGAAATAGAATGTCCAGAGGTAAGTATTAATCTGAGATCTGAATTTAACGATAAACCTAGAGAAGATTTGCCATATACTAAGGTAATCTGATAGGTCCTTAGTTTTACGTTGATAGATAACTTTGATATATTATGAAAATTCTAGTATTGAAAAGGAGGTTTAAGATTATGAGGAAGTGTTTAATAGGTTTAGTAGTAACGAGTTTAGTATTTAGTATTTTTATGAATTTTAGCAGCATTACTTTTGCCCAGAAG
>JACIXS010000425.1 GCA_014360335.1 bacterium
TTTGCCTCCTTATCCTAGTACTAAAATCCCAGGATAAGGAGGCGATAACTATGCTAAAAACTCAACACTGGATCCCGCATTCATTATACCAAAAGAATCTCCTTAGTTCACTCAAAAGGCTCTTACCCTTATATAGAGATAGGGTCAAAGAATACTCTTGTCTTATCGATAAATTGTTCTACCTTAACTTAGATAAAGCTTATCAAATCTTATCTCCTTACTACTCTAATACTGGTAGACCTGCTAAGTTCCAAGCTGAGATATTACGTTCCCTTATTGCTATGGTCCACCTTAAAATCTATAGCATCACTAAATGGGTCAAAAAGCTTAAAACTGATAAGGTCCTTGCTATTATCTGTGGCTTTGACCCTGACGATGTCCCTAGTGTCGGTACCTTCTACGACTTCTTGAATAGATTCTGGCTATCTAATAATGAACCTAGCAAAATTATGGTCCCTCATAGTAAGCCTAAAAACCCCTCTAATAAGCAGGATAAACTTCCTCCTAAACATCCTAACGTCGTTAAAAATATCGTTAATAGAATCCTTAAAGGTAGAAAGGTTTCCTTGGGCCCTCAAAGGGTTATCTCTCTTCTATTCTCCGAAGTCGCTGTTAAGCCTTCTATCAAG
>JACIXS010000426.1 GCA_014360335.1 bacterium
CTTAAACCTGAAAAACTATTAGCAGTAATAATTATAATATTTATGATACAAAGATTTATCTATCAATTGTAGAAAATAACTATACATTAATAAATAGCATATTACAATAAAATGTTTATTTACTCATAAAGAATTAAAAGATAGGCAGAACTGCTCTTCAGTTCTGCCTATATAATAAACATTAACTTAATATAACGAAAATTAATCAGCTAACACCAAAGCTAACAGGGCAACATGACGTGCAGTATTAACCATTACTGGTATAGAGGCAAATTCTTCCGGAGTAGCTCTCCCTCCACCTCTTTCACCGCCTAGTCCAATGGCAAGAGTCCCTCCTCCTATAGCAACATTCATATTAGAAGAACTGGCATTGGATAACCTGGGTTCAATACCATGATAACGTGCAATAGCAATTGAACTCTGGACCAAAGAAGATTCAAGTGCTCCTGGAATTTGCCCTCCTGGAATAGCCATTTCAGTTTCAATCTTCAATGTAATATCTGTTTCTCTACTTACCTCATCCAGTATCTTTCTTACATCTTCTAAAATAGCATCAGTAATTTCACTCTTAAGAGACCTAATATCAAGAGAAAACCAACCTGTACCAGGTTTACGGTTAAATACACTTCCACTTTGTAGAATAGCTATATTAATAAAGGTTTGATCTTCGGCATAGCGCGAAGGATAGTCAAGGGAAAGAATGCGATCAACAGCTCTGCCAATTGCCTGGTTAATATTAGGTCCTGTGCTCCGAGTATGACCTTCTGGACCTTCAGCAAAAATTTTATACCAGTAAACTCCCATAGAACCATAACTAATGCTTGTACC
>JACIXS010000043.1 GCA_014360335.1 bacterium
AATCTTTTTCTTTTTTCAATATAGATAGATTTAAACCGTCCACACTTATAACCCGTTTAACTAATGATGTAACTCAGCTTCAAAATCTAGTCTTAATGTCTTTAAGAATAGTAGTTAGAGCGCCATTGCTTTTTATAGGTGGAATCATTATGGCTGTCTCTATCAATAGTAGACTAGCGTCAGTCCTTCTTATTGCTGTTCCTCTTCAGATACTTGCGTTTTTATATCTTGTCAAAAGAGGTTTCCCTTTATTTACTCTAATGCAGCAAAAGATAGATAAAGTTAACGCTGTTATAAGAGAGAATTTAGCTGGAATAAGAGTAGTTAAAGCCTTTGTTCGCGAGGATTTAGAGAAGACCAGATTTAATTCTGCTAATGAAGACCTTATGCTTACAGCAATAAGGGCGTTCATGCCAATAATAACTCTTATGCCATTTATCATGTTGGTAATGAATCTAAGTGTCGTTGCAGTTTTATGGTATGGTGGCTTTTTGGTTTCTAGAGGTGATATGCATGTAGGAGAGATAATGGCCTTTATTAATT
>JACIXS010000427.1 GCA_014360335.1 bacterium
ATGAAAAGTTCTATCAAGCTCTTATTTCTGCAGAGATTGTTCCGTTACAGGATTTTGAAAAGGAAGTCTTCTATGAAGCTTGTCTTCCTATTGAAGAAATAGCTAAAAGAGATAGGGACGCATTAAGGTTTGGTCCCTTTAAACCTAAGGGACTAATAGACCCAAAGACTGGTAAGATGCCCTATGCTGTTTTACAGCTAAGAAGAGAAGATAAGGAAGGTAGGCTACTCAGCTTGGTTGGATGTCAGACAAAGCTTAGATGGAAGGAACAGGAGAGGGTGTTTAGGTTGATACCAGCTCTTAGGTCTGCTGAGTTTGTTAGGTTTGGGGTTATGCATAGGAATACATTTATAAATTCTCCAGTCCTACTCTCCTCGTCACTTGCCTTAAAGTCTGACCCCAAAGTATTCTTTGCTGGGCAGATTACTGGTGTCGAAGGTTATCTAGAATCATCTGCTACTGGTATTGTTGCTGGGATAAATGTATATAGGCTTTTAAATGGCAAAGAGCCTATAGTTTTTCCCGAGGAAACCGCCATTGGGAGTTTGATAAAGTATATAACAACGCACAGTCCTGAAGATTTTCAGCCTATGGGGATAAACTACGGGATAATGCCTGAGGTAAAACACATGTCTCGTAAAGAA
>JACIXS010000428.1 GCA_014360335.1 bacterium
ACGCCTATATATCAAACTTACCGAAAGAGAAATTAAGCTGGGAGTTATACCAAGAGAGGATGAAGATAGAAGAGATGTTTAGAGACGAAAAGAGTATACTAAACTTAGAATACCTAAGTTATGTAGAGAAAAGTGAAGTGTTAGGGAGATGGCTCTTAGTATTTCTATTAACGCTTCTGAATCTTTATCTAATTTCTAGGGTAGAAGCAGATGATCATAGAGTAAAGTTGGCAAAGAGAGAGTTAGATGAAAAGAAGATAAGTTTTATAAGGTATGCAATATCTTTAGCTGTAGATATTTATAGTATGACCTTAATGGTAAGTAAGACAGGGAGGTTGGTGCTTATATTGGAGGGGATCAAAAAGTGATTACAGATCAGGAGTCCACCCCCTATTGACATTTCGAAATTTATATGATTTAATATTGAAAGGAGATAGAAAATGAATAGAACTATTTTAAAAGAAAAGAGAAAGGAAAAGATAATAGAATTTATCAAAAAGTCAGGAACAGTCTCTATTGAGGACTTAGCTAGGGAATTAGGGCTTTCTACAGTCACAATCCGTAAAGATGTAAAAGAGTTAGAAAAGGCTGGATTGGTAGATAGATTATGGGGTGGAGTATCTATAAGAGAATCTTCTTTTATGGAGCCATCATTTGCTCAAAAGCATATATTAAATATACCAGAAAAGAAAGCTATTGCCAGAACTGCTATAAGTCTTCTTAATCCAAACGATATTATAGGGATAAGTGCAGGAACTACTGCCTATGAGTTTGCAAGACTTCTATATCAATTTCCAAATATCCATGTGGTTACCTATGGACTCAATATAGCTTACTTACTGGCAAGGATAGGAATAAATGTTGTTGTCCCTGGAGGATTTCTAAGAGAGAAGTCTTTCGCTCTAGTAGGAGAAGAAACAGTAGCTTTTTTAAAAAGGATTCATTTAGATAAATGTTTTATGGGAGTAGATGGGATAGATGAAGAGGTTTTAACTGATGTTAATATGGCTGAAGCTGCAGTAAATAGAATCATGATAGAAAGGAGTAAAGAGCTTATAGTAATAGCAGATCACACAAAGCTAGGACAGAGGAAGTTAACACCTATAGCCCAGATAGAGAAAGTAAATGTCCTAATTACAGACAGTAAGGCAGACAAGAGGCTATTAAAAGCTTTTGAGGATAAAGGAGTAAAAATCCTTATAGGGGAGGTGAAAGAAGAGGAGTTGTAAATTAAGATATATTAACAACAAAAAATAGGCACTTAGCGGATGAGGAAGAATAGGAGGGGTAGAAATTTAACATTATGAAGAGGAGGAGAAATATGAGAAAGTTACTAATAGCAATTGTTATATTATTTATTGTTAGTAGTATCTTAGATTTTGCTTTCTCAGCTGAGCAAAAGGTAATAAAACTAAATGCTATGGGATGGGTTCAAGCAGAATGGCCATTAAAAGAACTGGCCGTTCAATACGAAAAATTACATCCTAATATTAAGATTGTGTATGAAGATGTAGCAATAGATTTAAAAAAGTATCAGCAGCTAGTTAAAGAGGGAAAATTTGAATGGAACGCAATATTAGGAGGATGGCCTGCCAGCGACACTGCTCCAGGATTTATCTCAGGTATGTTTCAACCTATGGATACTTTTGTCAAAAAATCTAGAGAAAAGGACGCTCCTCTTATTTTAAAAGATATGATTCCTTCAGTCCTTGCCGAAAGTAAGTTTCGGGGGCGAGCTTTATCTAGCTTACCAATAACTATAGATATAGATGCCTTACTATATAGAAAGGATATACTTAAAGCAGTAGGATATGAGAAACCACCTGCTACAAATTGGAATGACATTAATACACTGGCAGAGAAAATTGCTAGCGCATTTAAGCCAAGAGGAATATGGAGCATATCCACATCTATTATTCCTTTCCATAGAGGTCCTGCTGCTATACAACAGACCTTTACTAAAAAACCGTTCCTCTCTAATGGACTCATTGATGTAACTGGGGATGGTATGATAAAAACTATGCAACTTCTTAAATTCTGGATAGATAAAGGATTGTCGATGCCAGATAGTATGTGGTATCCATTCCCTGGAGAC
>JACIXS010000429.1 GCA_014360335.1 bacterium
AGATTAAATTTTGCTAAGACAGCTGTAGAAAAGATAATTAAAGCGGGTAATTATCCTGCAAAGATACAAGCTACACTAAACAGGGCAGAAGCATTAGAAGGGGCAGATGGGGTAGTATGTACAATACTAGCCCATAGTGTAAACGTATGGAGAAACGATATAGAGATACCGAAGAAGTATGGGGTAGATATAAATGTAGGAGATACAAGGGGACCTGCTGGAGTATTTAGGGCACTGAGGACAATACCAATAATGTTGGATATCTGCAGAGACATAGAGAAGTATGCCCCTAATGCAGTATTTCTAAACTATACTAATCCTATGGCTATGCTATGTAGGGCGATGCAGACAGTGAGTAAGGTAAACGTGGTAGGACTCTGTCATAGTGTGCAGGGGACAGCAGAGATGTTAGCAAGATGGATTGGAGCTCCTATGGAGGAAATAACTTATTTCTGTGCAGGTATAAACCATCAGGCGTGGTTTTTAGAATTCAAATGGAAAGGGAAGGATGCATATCCATTAATAAGAGAGGCAATAACAACTAGACCAGAGATATATAATGAAGAGCAGGTAAGGAACGAGATGTTCCTACATTTGGGATACTACGTAACAGAATCAAGCGGACATAACTCAGAATACAATGCATGGTTTAGAAAGAGACCAGATCTAATAGAAAAATACTGTACACATGGGACAGGATGGAACCCAGGAGCATATGCATATATACTGAAAGAGTATCTAGCGAGAGAGGATACCTGGAGAGATGATGTAAAGCACTGGCTAGAGCATGCACCCATAGAGTTAAAGAGGGGTAAGGAGTATGCAGCTTACATATTCAATGCAATAATAGGGGACGGAACGATGTTTGAGTTTAATGGTAATATAAGGAACTTTGGGCTAATAGATAATCTACCATATGGGGCATGCGTAGAGGTGCCTATAGTTGCATCTAAGAGAGGTTTTAGCCCTATAAAGGTAGGTTCATTGCCTCCTCAAGTAGCGATACTAAACTATGTAAACTCTATGTGTGAAGAGCTAGCGGTAGAGGGCTCTCTTACTGGAGACCCTATGAAGGTATTTCATGCAATATGCTATGACCCACTAACATCTGCTGTGCTTAGCTTGGCTGAGATAAGGGATATGGTAAATGAGATGTTTGAGGCAAACAGAGATTACCTACCTCAGTTTAAACATTTCAAAGTTTAAGCGGAGGAAAGAGATGACACATAGGGAAAGGTTACTTAGATGTCTTAGAGGAGAGCCTGTAGATAGGGTTCCTGATTTTGAATTTGGTGCCTGGGAACAGACTATAGAAAGGTGGCATAATGAAGGATTACCCAAGGAATACGTAGGAACAGACGCTGCTATAGATTATTATTTTCATACAGATAATACAGAGTATGGACCTATGCCTTATGTTAGAACTGGTCTATTACCAGGCTTTGAATACAAGGTCCTTGAGGAGAAAGAGACCCATCTTATAGTGCAGGATGGTGACGGTGCTATCGCAGAGATAATGAAGCCAGAGTATGGTGCATCAATTCCGAAGTATCTAAGATTTGCCATAGAAACCAGAAAAGATTGGGAAAAGATTAGAGACGAGAGATTAAACCCAGATGACCCTAGAAGGGTCCCAGAGAATATAGAAGAACTTTGTAAACTTACCTTTGATGCGGACTATCCAATCTTTATTAACTGTGGTTCTTTATATGGTTGGCTAAGGAATTGGATGGGGGTAGAGAATCTATCTATAGCCCTCTATGATGACCCAGAATGGGTTGAAGAGATGATGGAACATCTAACTATGGTTATGCTCAAGGTATATGAGAAGATAGCAGGAAAGTGTAAGATAGATATGGGATTATGGTGGGAAGATATGTGTTATAGACAGGGCCCTTTAATCTCTCCTGCTATGTTTAAAAAACTTATGGTTCCTCGTTATAAGAGGGTGACAGAGTTTTTAAAGAGAGAATGTGGGTGTGAATTCCATATGCTAGACTGCGATGGGAACATACATCAACTTGTAGGCTTGTGGCTAGAAGCGGGTATAAATGTTATGTTCCCACTTGAGGCAGCACATACAGATGCGTATAAGATAAGGGCTGAATTTGGGAAGAAGGTTGCATTGAGAGGTTACTTCGATAAGAGGGCGCTTATAGCAGGAAAGTCAGCAATAGATAAAGAGTTTGAAAGGATAACCCCTCTTCTTAAGGAAGGAGGCTTTATACCCCATACCGACCACAGAGTCCCTCCCGATGTCTCGTGGGAGAATTATAGGTACTACAGGATGAAAAAATGTGAACTTATAGGTAAAGAGTATAGGGAGGGTAATCAAGAGCCTATAGCAAAGCCTAAGATTACGTTTTTGGCATAACTTACGGGGCAGGGAGCTCCTGCCCCTTTTAATTTACTTACCCATCATTCTTAGATTTTCTATACAACGCTTAACAGATTCAAGTGGAGGTTTTCCTGGCGTTTCGTACTCTACTATGTACCATTCAGTACCTCCTATAGTTTCGCATAGCTTAAATATCTCTTCCCATTTCACCTCGCCTTCCCCTATTGCAGGGGCACTGAATGGAAATTCCTTTAGATGAACTGTAATTGCTCGTCCTGGATATTTCTTAAGTATCTCTATCGGATCTGCAGATCCATGCACGGCATTTCCTATATCTAACTGCATAATTACATCTTTACTTGTATTTTGGAAGAATATATCCCAGGGGATTTCTCCATCTATCGGCTTAAATTCTATATCGTGGTTGTGATATCCAACTCTCATACCATAGGGTTTTACCTTCTCTGAAATCTCACTCATTAACTCTGCAACCTTAAGCCAGCCCTCTTTTGTCCTTGTATACTCCGGAGGTAATGCTGGAACTATAAGGAATTTATTCCCTAAGATAGAATTGAACTCAACCGTCTTTTTCAGCTCATCGCCAAGTAGTGTATTAATCCCAAGATGAGATCCAGCCACCTTTAGATTAAAATCATCGAGAATCTTTTTGATCTCTTTTGCGGTCAGATTGTAGTATCCAGCAAACTCAACCCCTTCATACCCCATCTCAGAAACAGCCTTGATTGTTCCAATAAAATCCTTTGCACAGTCCTCCCTCACTGAATACAACTGTAAAGCTATTGGTATCTTTGCCATACAGCCCTCCTAACTTTTTCTTTTATTTTAGCATAATTTGTGTTAGAATAGCTCTTATTAGGAGGGATGTTTTATGAGTGTTATTCTCAGAGTAAAAGGATTGAAGAAATCTTATGGGAAAATTATCGCTTTAAAGGGGATAGATTTTGAAGTTAGCGAAGGGGAGATATTTGCATTAATTGGACCTAATGGTGCGGGGAAAAGCACTACTTTAAGGATTATTGCCACTCTTCTTTCACCTGATGAAGGCACCGTTGAGCTTATGGGATATGATGTTAGGAAATACCCGGAGAAGATAAGGGAAAGGATAAGCTACTTACCTGAAGAGGCAGGGGCTTATAAGAATCTAACTGGCATAGACTACTTGAGATTTATGGCTGACTTCTATGCAAGAGATGAGAGAGAGGCTGAGGGATTCGTTAGGAAGGGTGAAGAGATAGCAGGGTTAGGGGAGAGGTTAAAGGATAAGGTTGGGACTTATAGTAAGGGTATGGTGAGGAAACTACTATTAGCTAGGACCTTGATGATTAAGCCTATATTAGCTATACTAGATGAGCCTACATCTGGACTAGATGTGATAAATTCTTTGGAGATTAGAGAGATTATAAAGGGTTTTGTTAGAGAGGGTGTATCCGTCTTGCTCTCTTCTCATAATATGTTAGAGATAGAATTTTTATCTGACAGGGTTGCTATTATAGATAATGGTAGAATTCTAGATACTGGTACCCCTCAAGAGTTAAAAGATAGATACTCTTCAAGAAATCTTGAGGAAGTGTTTAGGAGGATAGTTGCATATGAAAAAGTTTCTTAATCTTTTAAGAAAAGAGATAAAGGAGTTAATTACT
>JACIXS010000430.1 GCA_014360335.1 bacterium
TCAAGCTAAAATGAAGATTGAGATTCATAGAGAAAATTTTAAAGAAAGGAATCTTAAATGAAAAAATTTACAATCTCTATAAGTGTTATTACCCTGGCTATTATATTGGTTCTGTCTATATCTGCTTTTGCCAAGCCCGCTGCAAGAGGAGATGAGATTACCAAGGCGGAAGCAGTGGCTAAGGTTGTAGACTTTTTTGCCTGGCCACACCTATCTGAATATAATGATATCTGGCATCCAGGTATGCCTCAGTTTAACGATGTAGATATATCTGACTTATATGGTAAGCAGATAGAATGTGCTTATGAAGAAGGTTTGGTTAAACCTGATGAGAATGGTAATTTTAATCCCAATAGTCCAATTACCCGAGAAGAAGTAGCAGTAATCTTTGGAAAAGCTTTCGCGATTCCTTTTACTGAGAAAGCAGTAATATTTTCTGATAATGCTACCATAAATCCCGCAGCTAGACCCTATGTAAATACATTAGCAGATTTAGGATACCTTTCAGCTAAAGTGGGTTCTTTATTTATGCCCAAGGACACTGTGACTCGAAGTGAGTTTAATGATCTGTTTACAAAAATTACTACTACTTTAGTTGCTCCTGTTCAAGCATTACCAAAGGATTATTATGTATCTCCAAGACGATATATAAAATTGTATTGTCCCACACCAGGAGCTACTATTTACTTTACCAGAGATGGCGCTGAGCCAACTACTGATAGTGAAATATATACTGTAGAATCTAAAGGCCATATTATGGA
>JACIXS010000431.1 GCA_014360335.1 bacterium
TTCATTCTTGCCACTTATAAGTTCTAGGAAGTGTTCAAATGAGTAACTCTTTCCACAGCCAAAGCAGTGAAACTCTACTTGTTCGTGATATCTGTTATAATAGATATAAGCTGATGGGTTATGGTCGTTATGGAATGGGCAGAGAAGTTTACCATTGGGGTTAATGTTTATACCAAGTGTCTTGACCTTCTTGATTGCAAGGGCAAGGTCAGTCATAATTTTCATCTCCTTTCTTTTAAATATCTTTTATAAATATAGGGGGAAGGCTTCTCAAAAAAGCCTTCCCCCTATTATTAAATATTTTAGATATTTAATTATTGTAAAAAAGAATCTAGATTTGATGCGCTTTTGCGCTTCAGTTTTCCCCAAAAAGCTGCCTATTTTCCCCAAAAAGCTGCCTATTTTCCCCAAAAAGCTGCCTATTTTCATAAACCCGCACTGCTCCTTAACTCTCATCACTACTTAAAAATCTCATCTTTTAGCCTTCTTATTCTCTGAAAATATTAGAGTAACTTCTGAATCTAAAAACTTATCAAACCAGTTCTTCTCGCTTCTTCTAGTCATTCCTTTCTCTATGTCTTCTTCGTCTCTTTTCCCATATGGATAGGGATTAAAATCAAACTTTTCTATGTATTTATCTGTTCTTAACTGCTCTAGTACGAATAAAAGTTTATTGTATGTCCGTTCTGGATTCTTCCTACATATATCTATCTTTCCTATCTCTAGTAGTTCCCTTACAGTCTTTTTTATGTGGGTATCAGATAGGTTTCTTCCGTATACAACATATATTGCTATGTTTTTATACTCTGGCTCACTTATTGGAAGTCCTAGGGCTTCAGATGTTCTGTTAAAGCGTATCAGGTTTCTATCGAAGTTTGGTTTGAATAGTATTACCGCATTCTTTAGATGTCCGCTAGCTGAGTATTGCTTTACCATATTTACGCTGAAGATATTCATCTTGAAGATATCTTTCTTCTCTACCTCTGGGAATAGCTTCTTTATACTGCTTGGGACACTGGAGCCAGAGACCCCTATCTCTGACTTTGCCACATTCCAGACTATCTCTATGACCTCTTCTTTTTGGTATTCCATAAAGCCATATCGATTATTTAGCTTAGGATATCCAATATTCTCCATAAGGTCAGTTAATAAAATCCTATCGATGTGTTTTACTGAGTAGTAGACAAGGGCATAATAGACTGACATAAATAGGGCTTTCTCTCTTGCGGTCTTTGGCTCATAGTTTCCGAAGCTTATATAGTATCTCTTTCTCCCCTTACCGAATTCTACTGTTTTTTTCT
>JACIXS010000432.1 GCA_014360335.1 bacterium
CACTATATGTAAAATAACAAACAATGAAACAAAGAGACAAGCAATAACCAAAGACCAAAAAATGATATGAAATCTAAACAAAAAGAGTTTTGACAAGAAAAATTTTCAAGGATGATTCAACAATTAAAGCAATGAAAAGCACATAAAAGCAAGCTAGGACTCAAAGAGAAACTTAGAATGGCTCTAGAGTAGAGTAAAAAAAACTAAAAAAGAAAGACTCAAGAAACCTCTAGTTTTGGTACTTGTTTTCACAATAATTTTCAATTGAAATTTCAGAACTAGGATTGGTATAAAATAGGCACCAATTATAGAACAAATTTTGAGCCAAAACAACAAGCACACTCTCCTTTCTCTTTTTTTTTTCCTGGACACTGATTTTTCTGTCAACTTGTGCGATTTTTCTTATTTTTTCCTTTAATCCAAATCGCTTGGTTCTTTTTTTATAATTTTGGTCCAGATGTCTAGAAAATTCAGTAAAAGTTTCAGCTCAAAAAACGTAGTGACCAATTCCCAGTAATTTATACAAGTTCGTATGTTCAAGCTGCCAGCACCAGCGATTTCAACCTAGAAATCAAGAGTAGTGTTTATGTTGCTTAAGGCTTGGATAGTTACAATTTGTGTTTGCTTATGCTCAATTATCTTGAATAACACAATTCAAGAGAGCTTAAGACTTATTTGATTCACAAATCCAGCCACAACTCAGCACCACAACTCAACTTCATCATAGGCATCATGTAGGAAACTTAGAAAACAAAAAAAAAAAGTTCAAGAACAAGACTACTTCTAGGAATTTATTTAGAACATGTTATAAACTAAATAACATGCATGAATTAGACTCAAAATTCAAAAGAGAGGCTAAGAATGACAATAATACATGAACAAATGTATCTAGAATTCAATAAACAAAATAAAAATTCAACACAAACTTAGAGCATAATGTGAC
>JACIXS010000433.1 GCA_014360335.1 bacterium
GGTTAAATATATCTATGGGAGAGAGTCTTGCTGCTCTCTCCCATAGAGCAGAGCTTGCTGTCCATATACCAGGAGCTATTGCTACCCCAAGTAGCTTTCTATCTTTAACACCAGCAACAGTAATAGCGGTTCCAAAGTCTACCACTATCCCAGATATCTTATAATCTTCTACAAGTGAGACTGCATTACATATTATATCAGAACCTACCTCCTTAGGATTTTCTACATCTATAATCAATCCTGTCTTTATACCAGGAGCTACTATAAATGGTTTTAATCCAAAGAGATACCTTATAGCCCGCTCTAACTCCAAAGTTACAGGGGGGACAACTGAAGATAGAGCAACCCCTTCTACATCATCGGCCCTTAGATTGTTGTTATCTATAAGCCAAGAAAGGTTTAAAGCATATTCATAACTAGTTGCCTGTCTATTTGTAGAAAGCTCAAAGTGCCTTAATAACCTATATCCTTGAAAGAATCCAATGTCAATATTGGTATTTCCAACATCAATAGCTATTATCATCCTTTAACTCTCCTTTCTAAAGCCATTACTATAGGGGTACATATAACAACAGCTAGTATCGCTTCAGGAATACCTTGAAGTATTCCTATAGAAATAGCGGTACCAATAGGAAGGATTTTAAATACTACCGCTAAACCTAGTGTACCAACAGTATTAGTTAGACTTCCCAAGAATGATGCTACAGCAAGGGAGACTATCTTAGGATCAGAGCTTCTTATCCAAAAGATGATTACTAAGATAAGTAGTAGAGATAGAAGAATAAACCAAAAGTTAATACCTAGTTTGTCATAACTCAATTTAAGAGTAATAATCAAGAGAGCTACCGAAATGATTAAAGAGACCCATCTTACGAAAGATTGTTCTCTCTTCTTAAGGACTTCAAGTATTCCCCAATAAACTAGTGGAGGAACTACACCTATAAGAGGTCTAGCAGGAAATAAGACCCAGGGAGGGGCTATACTTAAGAAATAATATATAGCTGATAAACCAAAAAGTGTACCCGCTATAGCTCCAAATTTGGGACCAAGAAGTAAACCAGCTATTATAACCGGTATATGCATAATAGTTGCAGCACCAGCTGGTGTAGGAAGAGGAATGTAACCAAGATAAGAAAAACCCAAGAGTAATATAATACCTCCAAACAACCCACCTAAAGCAATCTCCCTATTAGATATACGCATACTAAACACCTCCGTTCCAGTCCGATATGGTACCGGACGAATTCTATTTTATAGCCTACCATTAGATGGTCTTGTCCCTTATGGTACAAGCCATCTCAAGTCAATATAATATCACTAAATAATGAAACCTTCAAGTGCAGAAGGGGTCCCAAAAAGATATATCTTATCGCTAGGCTTTATAACCTCTTCAGGGTTAGGAACTATTATAATATTACCGTTTCTTCTTATACCTAAGACTAAGATACCATCACCAATAAGAGTAAGGTCCCGAATCTTTTTACCAATCAGGTCGGATGTAGGGATAATTTCAATAACTCTAGCCTCAGGGATAGCATCCATAAGGTCTGTTATGCCAGGTATTGCCATCTTCTGTGCAATCTTTTTCCCCATCTCCTTCTCTGGACATACAATCCAATCCACACCAATTAATTTCAAGATCTCCATATGATTATCATTCAAACCTCTAGCAATTACATACCTTATCCCCAATTCCTTAACTATCATAGTGGCAATTATATTCTTCTCTAGATCTGAGAGACAGATCACAGCTACATCAACATTGGTAATCCCAGTCTCTTCTAATTCTTTCTCGTTAGTTACATCTACAACTGCAATATGTGTAGCTATATTCCTTACCCTTTCTATATTCTTCTCTTCAGGGTCTATGGCAAGGACTTCGTAACCCAAATTGACTAAAGTTTCAACTACTGAGGTACCAAATCTTCCAATTCCTATAACTGCGTATTGAGAGGGTCTATTCAGATTATACTGCCAAGGAGACCTCATCCTATGCTCACCTCACCATAAGGTAATTCTATATGAGCCTTTCTCCTTAAAGGATATAAGAATGATAAACCAAAAACTACCAATCCAACCCTACCAAGATACATATCAAGAATTATTACTATCCTCCCCAAATTGGATAAATGGGGGGTTATTCCAGTAGATAGTCCAACCGTGCCAAAGCCAGAAACTATCTCAAAAAGGAGGTTAAGTGGAGGAAAATCTTCTGTAAGTAAAAGTATAAACCAGCTTATAAAGATAAGACTTAAAGAAAGGAAAAATAAAGCCCAAGCCTTTCTAACAACATCCCAGTATAACTTACGCCCAAGTATCTCAACATTCTCATAACCCATAAGGGTGGCTTTTACTGCAAATAGAAGGACCGCAAATGTTACCGTCTTTATACCTCCACCAGTACCTCCAGGAGATGCACCAATAAACATAAGCAAGATAATAAATAGTAGTGTCTCAGGGCGCATCCCTCCAATACTAATAGTATTAAAACCAGCTGTTCTAGGTGTTACACTTTGGAAGTAAGAAGCAAGTAATTTACCTTTTAAAGAAAGATTACCCATAGTATTCGGATTCTTCCATTCCAAAAAGCCAATAACTATCGTGCCAGAAACTATGAGTGTAATAGTCATCAGTATAGCTACTTTAGAATGTATAGCAAGCTTCCTCCACTTTAAGAAATTACTTCGAAGGTCATGTATTACTATAAAGCCTATACCACCTAAAATGACCAAAGAAGTAATAGTAAAAACTAATAAAGAATTACTTACATACCCAGTAAAACTCCTAAAACCACCTAAAAGGTCGAAGCCTGCGTTACAGAAGGCAGAAATACTATGGAATATAGCAAACTTTATAGAGGTTATCGTCGGATAATCCTTTATAAAGACTAAGAATAAAAGGACTGCCCCAATCCCTTCAAACAAAATCACAGTAAAAAATACTAGTCTTGCTAACCTCATAACTCCTCTAATAGACCAAGTATTAAGAGCTTCCTGCAGAATAAGCCTTTCATGTAGAAAAACCTGCCTACGAAGGAGTAGAGCCAAAAAACTCAAAAGAGTCATATAGCTTATACCGCCCAACTGGATTAAAGCCAAAATAACAATCTGACCAAAAAGAGACCAGTAAGTCCCAGTATCAACAACTACTAGACCTGTAACACAGGTGGCAGAGGTAGCAGTAAAAAGAGCAGTAAGAGGATTGGTAAACCTTCCAGAGCGAGAAGAGATTGGTAGCATTAATAGAAAAGTTCCTATTAATATTATAAAGAGAAAACTTAGAACTATAAAGCGCCAGGGATTATTCTCTTTCTGCATAACTAGTGCTCCACAAATCTCTCTATAACACTATGCCTACCATAGATGTATATCTTATCGTCCTTTAAGACCTTAGTACTTCCAGTAAGTTCTGTTATGGTTTTATCTCCTCGTCTTATAGCAAAAATTCTTATACCATACCTCTTCGGTAGGTCTATTTCTTCCAAAGACTTCCCTATCATCCAATCTAAGGGGGCTATCTCTATCATCTCTACATCGGGGGAGACCTCTATCCTTTCTAAGACAGTAGGATGAGTCAATCTATAAGCAATCCTAGCTCCCATATCTTTCTCAGGGAATATAATCAGATTTACCCCAATCTTTTCCAGTATCTTTTTGTGTAAATCATTTATTGCGGTGGCTAGGATATACTTTACACCAAGCTTTTTAACTATAAGAGCAGTCAAAATACTCGACTGTAAATCCCTTCCCGTCGAGATACATACCGCATCCATATCTCCTATACCTGCTTCCCTTAAAGCAGTCTCATCAGTAGCATCTAAGACTAAAGCCTGTGATATACTATCTTTTATACTCTCTATAACATCTGCATCATTATCTATAGCCAATACATTACAACCTAGCTGTTGTAGATTTACAGCTAAAGAAAAACCAAACCTACCTAAGCCTATTACCGCTATATTCTTAATCTTTTCAGGCATATTACATCACCTAGAAATAGAATTATATCACTAGCCATTAGAAAATCAATATTTAGGTAGAGGCTTTCCCTCTAAGAATGATGCTATCTTTTTCTCTTTCTAAACTATTAACATAGACCTTCAATAAACTCCCCACCGAAACGGGAAAATCTGTGTCTGAATAGACTCTAACATAGGACGGAGTTAGTCCAACTGCTATATTGTTAGCATATCTTTCTACTAGTATCTCAACGTTTTCCCCTATAAGATGCTTAAACCTGTTAGAAGCTACTTCTAAACTTACCTCCTTAACTCTTTCTTCCCTCTCTTTGACTATCTTTCTATCTATCTGCTTAAGGTCGAAAGCCTTAGTCCCTGGCCTAGGGGAAAAGGGAAAGATATGGACCTTAATAAATCCAACCTCTTCTATTAATGAAAGGGTATCTCTAAAATCGTCCTCTTCCTCGGTAGGAAAACCTACTATTATATCAGTTGTAAACTCTATATCTCCCCTAACAGCTCTAAATGCTCTTACTAGAGAGAGATACTCCTCTCTTGTATACTTTCTCTTCATATCTTTTAATACCTTGTCACTCCCACTTTGAGCGACTAGGTGTATGTGGGGACACAGATTGGGAACTTCATTAAATAGTTCTATGATTTCTCTATCTACCTCTTGAGGTTCTATTGAACTTAACCTGATTCTCTTTATAGTAGGAATCTCTTTATATATAAGTTTTACCAAATCAGGGAGTCTCTTCCCGTTATCCTCAAATCTTCCTATGTGAATTCCAGTCAATACTATCTCGGGGTATCCAAGATCAACTAAAGTTTTAATCTCATCTAAGATTTCCTCAGTGTTTCTTGAACGGACTGGACCTCTTACATATGGAACTATACAGTAAGAACAAAAGTCATCACAGCCATCTTGAATCTTCACAAAAGCCCTTATCCTCTTGCTCTTATCCTCAGGTAATATTTTGGGCTTCAAATCTGACAAGAATAGCCTGGGTATACTCTCCTTCTCCTTATTACCTATTACTATAAGATTTCCAAGACCTTCTATGCTTTTAGGGTCTCTCTCCGCGTAACAACCAGTAACGATGATTCTGGCATTAGGATAAGTCTTCATAAGATGTCTGATAAGTGTTCGAGCCTTTCTCTCCGCTATATGGGTCACTGAACAGGTATTAACAATAATAATGTCTGGGATATCTTTATCTCTGGCTTCCTCCATAGAATTGATAAGAATCCGTCTTAGAGATTCTGAATCATACTGGTTAGTCTTACAACCAAATGTGTATATCCGAAACTTCATATCAGTCAAATCCCAAATTGAAGAAGAGAAAGGACAACAAACCCCGCCACTTCTGAAGTCAAGATTCTTTCCCCAAGAGAGAGGATATGTCCACCTCTTTCCCTCACTAATTCAACCTCTTCATCTTCAAATCCCCCTTCAGGACCTATAATAAAAAGGACATCTCTAATATCGTTACTCTTAAGCCACTCTAGGTTTAGCCTCTCTTGGGCATTTTCATAAAGAAGAAGGGGTTTATAGTTATTGAATTGCTCTAGAAGAGTTGGTAGATCAGGAACAATCTCTATTCTTGGAACTTTATTCATAGATATCTCCGCAGAAGCTATAGCTACTTTCCTTAGTCTCTCCAACCTCTTTTTAACTATATCTAAATCTCTTACAGATGACCTCTTAGAGACAAAAAAGACGAAACTCTCAACACCAAATTGAGTACTGTAAGACACTATAGGTTCCAACTTTTTAGGTCTAAGAAGAGCTTGCGCATATATAATATTCCTTAGTGGTAGAGAAATTTCTACTGGCTCTATCCTTTCTAATAAGACACCTGTATAATTTCTTTCTTTTATTCTATAAAGATACACATCTCCATTTCCATCACAGACTATTATCTTGTCACCTTCAGAGAGTCTTCTAGCAGATATATGACGTAGTATCTCCCTATCAGAAACTTTAACAGTATCAGAAATCTTTTCTAAGAAGATTCTAAGGAGCGTCATAGGTAAATAAAAGTGCAGACCATCCTTCTTCTTCAAGTCTTTCTTTTAGAGAAAGATTATAAGATAAAGCAAGATTTATAATATCTTCGGATTCGTTCTCAGAGAATCCGCTTACAATAAGATATCCTCCAGGATTCAAAACCAAAGAGACCCTTCTAAAAAGAGGAGGCATAAGTTGCGGAAGAAGATTACCTGCAATTACATCTACCCTTTCTCCGTTATAATCGTTGAGTAGATCACCCAATCTAAGCTCCAAACTATCTACAACTCCACTCTTAATAGCATTTTCTCTCGCATCAGATATGGCTACTAGGTCATTATCTATCCCTAAAACCCGAGAACAGCCAAGTTTTAACATACATATAGCAAGTATACCACTACCAGTTCCTACATCTATACCTATTTTACCCTCTAATGGAAGAATCTCTAATAACCTTATACACATCCTTGTAGTAGGATGAAGTCCTGTCCCAAAAGCCATTCCAGGTTTTATAAATATCGGTATCAACCCATCTGGAACAGTATAATTAGCCTCATCTGGGATAATAAAAAACCTTCCAACCTGAAATGGTTCAAAGTTTCCAAACTTTTGCCATTCTGATTCCTCAGAGATATTAAAACTAAACTTTAATCCCGAAAGGATATATTCTCCCAAAGAAAGTTCTAGTTCCTCTAATTTCTTATAGAAGAGTGCATCGAAGGGGAAATATCCAGTTATCCTTACAAAGTTACTTGAAGCATCTATCGCTACTCCAGAGGAGTTAATATCCCATAACTTACTAGAGATTATATCCTCTAGGTCCAAATAAGGAAAAGCCTTCTTATTATAACTTATACTTACCTCTACCCAAAATCTAGACAACTAACCTCCAAATGCATTTTTTACTCTTTCAAAAAAGGATTTTCCACCTTTATCATTAATCTTTTTACTACGTAGATTAGCTATCTCTAATAGTAATTCTCTCTCCTTCTCGCTCAACTTTTGAGGAACCTCTATCTTAACCTTAACTATGAGGTCTCCTCTACCTCCATCGTTAATAAATGGAAGTCCCTTTCCTCTCAATCTGAAGGTAGAACCAAATTGAGTCCCAGGAGGAATATTCAACTTCTCTGTAACTCTCTCAAGAGTAGGAACTTCTATCTCTGTACCTAAAACAGCATCGAATATATCTATAACAGCCTCATACTCTAGGTCAGCTCCAAGCCTATTAAAGATTGGATGAGGCTTTACCCTTACAAAGACAAATAGGTCACCAGGAGGACCTCCACTGATTCCTGCATCTCCTTCTCCTTTCAGTCTAAGTCTCGTCCCATCCTCTACCCCAGGAGGAACTTTCACCGTAACCTTACGCCTTCTTGAGACAAAGCCTCTTCCATTACACTGATGACACGGATGAGTAATTATTCTCCCTGTCCCTCTACAGGTAGGACAGGTCATAATGTTTACCATCTGTCCAAAGGGGGTAGAACGTGAAGACCTTAGTTCTCCTGTTCCATTACAATAAGGACATCTCTCAGGTTGAGTTCCGGGTTCTAAACCGCTTCCTCTACAAAGGTCACAGAGCTCCCTTCTATTTACCTCTATCTCTCTCTCAACCCCAGTAAGGACATCCTCTAAAGTAACAGTCAAACCTACAGTTATATCTGAACCTCTTCTAGGTATCCTTTCTCTTGTTTGAGTTCTTTCTTTTCCAAAGAAATTCTTTACAAATTCATTAAAGGCAGAATCAATATCGCTGAATATATCAGAGAAGTTTGTAAATTCACCAAAATCAGAAGTATACTGTTGACCCCCAAAAGAAGAGAAGTCTCCACCAACTGTTCCAAAACGGTCATACTGAGCTCTCTTTTGGGGGTCACTTAAGACCTCATAAGCTTCGTTTATCTCCTTAAACTTTTCATTAGCCTGAGGGTCATCTTTATTTATATCAGGATGATACTGTTTAGCCAATCTCCTATACGCCTTCTTTATATCTTCAAGGGAGGCATCTCTAGGCACTCCCAATATCTCATAATAATCCTTACCAGGCATAGCTATTGAACCTTGTAATCAGTATCTATTGTCCCTCCTCCAGGATTCTGCTGTTGGTTACCAGAAGGATTAGAGGTAGATGATTGTTGAGCACCAGCTTTAGCGTAGAGCTCAGTAGATACCTTATATATGGCATCATTGAGCTTATTGATTAATTCTTTAATCTTATCTATACCAGATTTATCAGCAGACCTAACCTCTTCTATTGTCTTATTAAGGTTATCTATAAGATCCTGATTCACCTTGCCAACTGCATCTTTGGCTAATTTTTCTGCAGTATAGATAAGCCCATCAAGCTGATTCCTTGCCTCTGCCTCTTCTTTCCTACGTTTATCCTCTTCTGCATGGGCTTGAGCCTCTCTAATCATACGTTCAATCTCTTCTTTAGAGAGACCAGTTCCACCTTTTACTGTTATTCTCTGTTCCCTATTAGTAGCTAAATCTTTGGCAGATACATGGACTATTCCATTGGCATCTATATCAAATGTAACTTGGATCTTTGGAACTCCCCTAGGAGCAGGTGGGATACCATCTAAAATAAACCTTCCTAAGGAGAGATTATCCGCTGCCATAGGTCTCTCTCCTTGTAACACGTGGATCTCAACAGAGGTCTGATTATCAACTGCGGTAGTAAATATCTCACTCTTAGAGACAGGAATAGTAGTATTACGTTCTATTATCTTAGTAAATATCCCTCCTAATGTCTCTATGCCAAGAGAAAGCGGAGTAACATCAAGTAGTACTATATCCCTTATTTCTCCGGCAAGTACCGCTGCCTGTATGGCTGCTCCTAAAGCGACACATTCATCAGGATTTATATCCTTCCTGGGTTCCTTGCCAAATATCTCTTTTACTAGTCTCTGAACAGCAGGCATCCTAGTGGATCCACCGACTAGCAATATCTTATCAATCTTAGAGGGGTCAAGTTTGGCATCGGACAGCGCTCTATATATTGGTTCTCTTGTCCTTTCTGTAAGGTCTCTCGTCATAGCTTCAAATTGTGCCCTAGTAAGTGTAACACTTAGATGTTTTGGCCCATGTTGTGTAGCGGTAATAAATGGAAGATTTATCTCTGTAGACATAAGCGTAGATAGTTCTATCTTAGCCTTCTCTGCTGCCTCTTTAAGCCTTTGAAGCGCCATTCTATCCTGACTTAAATCTATACCTTCTTTCTTCTTAAATTCTTCTATAAGATAATCCATTATCCTCTGATCATAGTCATCTCCACCTAGATGGGTATCTCCACTTGTAGCCTTTACCTCAAACACACCCTCCCCTATCTCTAGGATAGATACATCAAATGTTCCTCCACCCAAGTCATAGACTAATATTGTCTGAGAGCCCTCTTTATCTAGTCCATAGGCTAAAGCAGAAGCGGTAGGCTCATTAATAATTCTCATAACATCAAGCCCTGCAATAATGCCAGCCTCTTTTGTAGCCTGACGCTGTGCATCATTAAAATATGCAGGAACAGTTATAACCGCCTTTTCTATCTTCTCTCCAAGGTACGCCTCTGCATCCTCCTTTAGTTTCCTAAGTATCATAGCAGAGATTTCCTGAGGGGTATATTCCTTGTTATCTATTCTAACCTTATAGTTAGTTCCCATATGACGTTTTATAGAGAGGATGGTTCTATCAGGATTAAGTATAGCCTGTCTCTTAGCTAATTGACCCACCAATATCTGTCCATCCTGTGTAAAAGCCACTGCAGACGGTGTAAGTCTACTTCCCTCCGCATTAGGGATTACAGTTGGTTTTCCACCTTCAACAAAAGCTACTACCGAGTTTGTGGTTCCTAAATCAATTCCAATAACCTTAGGCATATCCTACTCTCCCTCCTTTATCTTCTTGATAATCTTTACCATAGTAGGTCTTATAACTCTATCGTTAAGTAAATAACCTTTTCTTAACTCTTCAATCCTATCCTCCTCTATATCTTTACTTTCTTCAATTATTATAGCCTCATGATATCTAGGATCGAAAAGATTATTATTAATTTCTATAGTTTTAACTCCTTGATCAGAAAGCCAGTTTTGAAAGTTCTTCATTACCATTCCTAGACCTTCTTTGATATTACTATCACTATTTTCAGGGATTGAAGAAAATGCCCTTTCTATATCATCTAAAATAGGGAGCAAACCCTTGATAAGTTCTACCCTTATTACATCTTTGAGCTCTTCTATTTCTCTTACCATCCTCTTCCTATAGTTATCAAAGTCTGCTGCAAGTCTTAAGAATTTATCCTCTAACTCCTTATACTGCTGTCTAACAAGTTCTATATCTTCTGCAGGCAGATTCTCTTTCTCTTCTGAGAGGAGCTCTTCTTCCATATATTCACCTCCAGCGAACCGATAACATATCGGATATATAGTTCTTTATATAGTTCAAAAGAGGTATTATATATTTATAGTTCATCCTTACAGGACCAACTACTCCTGCTGCACCAATGGGAAGGTCTTTAGCAAAATAAGGAACCACTATAAAAGTAAGATTCCCTTTCTCCCCAATACTAGTCCATATATCTCCAGAGTTTATAGCAGCATTTATTTGTTCTATTACTAATTCCTCCTTGTTTATTATACTGATAAGACTCTTAAGGATTTCCGGGTCATTAAACTCTGGAATCTTATCTATATAGTCTGTGCCTTCTATATATGACTCTGCATAAGAGTATTCTTCTTCCTTTAGGGAGTTAATAATTCCCTTTATCAAGGATTCTTCCTCTGGAAGAAGAGCCAATATCTCCTTTATATCTAATTTATCTATACTCTCTTTCTCTAACTTAGTCGAGAAGATATTGGAAAGTCTTTCTAAGTTAAGAGGATTATACCTTGTGTGTATAATCCTATGCTCTACATCGCCAGTCTCTATCATATATATCAGTAGGACATTGTCATCATCTATAGGTGTAAGCCAAAGCTTCTTGATAAATTTACCAGATGATATAGGACCATAAGAGAATGCCAAAAGCTTCGATAACTGGGCAATCAGCCAAGAGGTAGCCTTTATAACCTCTCTGATATCCCTTACCTCTGATTCTAAGTTGGACAGTATCTTCCTTATCCTCATCCTCTGCTGAGAAGAGAGTTTACAATCCAAGAGGAGATTCTCTATGTAATATTTATACCCCTTAGGGCTAGGCACCCTCCCCGCAGAAGGATGAGGCTGTGTTATGTAGCCCATCTCTTCTAAAATACCCATATCATTTCTAACAGTAGCAGAACTTACAAAGGGACAATACTTTGATGCTACTACTTTTGAACTTATAGGCTCGCCTGTATTTATATACTCCTCTACAATAGCCTTTAATATTAGTTCTTCACGCTCAGTAAGCATAGCTTTTATCATCCCCTGTTAGCACTCTATACATTCAAGTGCTAACTTTACATAAAACAGTTTACCATTTACTTAAATCTTTGTCAAGAAAAGAAGATTTGACTAAACATCTTACCAAAAAGCAAAAACACCCCCATGAGTATGAGGAATATACCACTTATATAGGAAACATAAGGGAGTATTCTTCTTATCCTATTAGTATTCTTTAAAAATACATCAATAAATAATGCCACTAAGAAGAATGGCACGCCTATCCCAAGGGCATAGAAGAAAAGCAATAGAATCCCTCTATATACTGACTCCTCTCTAGTAGCATATAGGAATATAGAAGATAGTATTGGGGTAACACATGGAGTCCAGCCTACTGCAAAGACAAGACCCAAAAGAAATGCACCTAGATATCCTCCTGTACCCTTTAAATTTATCCTTGCTTCTCTATATAGGAATGGAATCCTCATAAGACCCAAGAAAGATATTCCAAATATGATAAGTATTACTCCACCTATCCTACTTAAAAGATCCCTATAAACAAAAAGCCAACTTCCTAAGAAAGACGCAGAAGCCCCTAAAAGAGAGAAGAATATAGAAAATCCTAAAACAAAAATCAGTACTTTAATTATTAGTGTTCTTCTAGAAGAAGTCATTTCCTGGAGAGATACGCCACTTATATATGATAGATAAACAGGGACAAGTGGCAAGATGCATGGGGAGAAGAAAGAAATTACTCCACCCCAAAACGCCAAAAGAAAAGATATATTCATAAGTTTCAGCCCCTTATAAATTTTTCATATTTGAAAATCTTATAAATATAGTAACTGCCATAACAAGGTTTATTATACCCCCCAACAGTACGGCAGTAGGTGCTCCCCATAAACTAGATATAGCTCCTGCTTGAAGACTTCCTAAAGGCGTCATACCGGCAAAGAAAGTAGTATAAATACTCATTACTCTTCCTCTCATATCATCTCTGGTATAAGTCTGAACAAGTGTATTGGCAGTAGCGGTAAACATAATCATAAAGAAGCCTGTAAAAGTTAAGGCTAAAAGTCCTAAGATGTAGTTTTTCGAAAGTGAAAAGATAATTAGAGACGTAGAAAAAGAAAAAAGTCCAGTAAATAATATCCTTCCCTTCTTTCTATACCTACCTATAGATGCAACAAATAAAGCTCCTATAAGTGCGCCAATACCAACTGAAGCCATAAGAAATCCTAAACCACGAGCCCCAACCTTGAATACATCTCTAGCAAATACTGGCATAAATACTGTATAAGGCATACCAAATATGCTGTTTACTGCTATCATTACAATAATAAGAAGTACCTCTCGATTGGACTTAAGATATCTTAACCCAAGTCTAAGGTCCTCTAACAAAGATCTAGAATCATCTTCTCTTTCTACTCTAAACTCACCATTTATTAGGGATAAACCTATAATAACTGGGATAAAAGATATAGCATTTATATAAAAACAACCAGCAACCCCTACAGAAGAGACCATAATTCCGGCTATCGCAGGACCTATAATCCTAGCAGCATTAAAGATAGAAGAGTTAAGGGCTATAGCATTCATAAGAGATTCTCTCCCAACAAGTTCTATAACAAATGATTGCCTTGTCGGCATATCAAAGGCGTTTACTATCCCTACAAGGAAGACGATTATAAGCACATGCCATATTCTAACCAAGCCTGTAGAGGTGAGGACTCCAAGGATAAAAGCAAGAAGTGTAAGAGAGATTTGAGTTATAATAATAAGATTTCTTTTTCTTACCCTATCAGCTATAACTCCAGCTATCATAGAGAAGAATAAAACGGGTAAAGAACCTACAGAATTAACTAACCCTAGTAAAAAGGAGGAATTTGTAAGTTCAAGGACAAGCCAACCTTGGGCAACATTTTGTATCCAGCTACCTATAAGTGATATGAGCTGTCCACTCCAAAAGAGTCTAAAATTTCTATATCGAAGCGATTCGAATGTAGATACTCTATACATAAGACAATATTATACTCAGGATGCTGACTTGTGTCAAATATGATAAAATTTTATAAAACTTAAGTAAATAAGGAGAAATGAAAGATGACAGAATATTATAAAGAGCTACTAAAGTTACTATCTTCTATAATTCCTCTCCTATGGCTTTGCCTTGCGCTTATATCTAGGATAACAAAGCCATACATAGCCTGTATAGTATCTCTTCTTTTAACAATCTTGGGTGCCATATCCTTTTGGAAATTGTCAATTAATATCCTCTATTGGTGTCTCTTAGATGGGCTTATCTCTTCTCTATACCCTATCATCTGGACCATATTCTCTGCACTCTTTACATATAGATTGATATGCGAGATAGGAGCGATAGAGGGGATTAAAATGAGTCTATCAAGCATATCCGATAAGAGGTTAATACAGGCAATTATAATAGCCTTCTGCTTCGGAGCCCTTCTTGAAGGTATAGCAGGATTTGGAACTTCTGTTATAGTTCCATCCGCCATACTTTTATCTTTAGGATTCTCTCCATACAAATCTGCTATGGTCTCTCTCCTATCGAATACCGTTCCAGTAGTCTACGCTGCTATAGGGGTACCAGTAATAGCCCTAGCAAGAGCAACTAGTCTTCCACTAAAAACCCTTAGTGGCGTAATAGGCTTACAACTCTTTCCAGTCACTTTAATCATTCCATTCTTTATAAAGAGAGAGCTTAGAGATTCCACTAGTACATTTCTTCTGTTAGGGGTAGGGCTTGTCTTTGCCGTTACCCAGGTTCTTACAGCTTGGTATATAGGTCCAGAGCTTCCAGCAATATTAGCACCATTCTTTACTATAGGGTTCTTGATATTTTATCTAAGATTAATAGAGAAGGAGGAGGCTGAAAAGAAGGTCTCAAGAGAAGATTTAAAGTCATGGATGCCATATGTACTAATCATCATATTTATACTCATAACAAGATTTAGTGGAAGCATAAGTAGGATATTAACCTCATATTCACTTATATTAAAGCTTGAGCCGATAGGTAAGACTATAAAGATAGACCCTCTCTATACACCAGGAACACTTATAATGATTTCCGCAATTACAGGGGGATTAATCTTAAAAGCTAGCATTAAAGACTATAAGAAAGCTCTAATAGGAACATTGCTACAGATTCTATCCACTTTTTCAATTATTACATCTATGATAGCTATGGCTAATATTATGAGTCACGTCGGGATGACTAATCTTCTTGCAATTAAACTTATACAGATATTTGGTAACTTCTATCCATTTGTATCTCCGTTACTTGGGGCTATAGGAACATTCCTAGGTGGAAGTGATACGACCTCAAACATACTTTTTGGAACACTACAAACTGAGGCAGGTAAGAATATAGGTGTTTCACCAATATGGTTAGCTAGTGCCAATGCGAGTGGAGCTACAGGTGGAAAGCTCATATCACTTCAGAATCTTACCTTGGCAGTTTCAGGGATAAACAAAAAAGGAGAGGAAGGGAACCTGATGAGGATGATATTCCCTTACACTCTCCTCTATCTACTAGTTATGGGTTTAACTATCTATATAGGAGCAAAGTTCTTTATAAGTCCCTAATTATTACCGCCTTAGATAAAGAGTCTTCCCCATATATGCCAATTTTACTATACTCCAACATCCTGGATGTTTATAATTTATCTCAAGAGTATATTCCCTATTAGGTTCACAATAGAAATTAAATCTTTCAGGAATAGTTCCAAAGGAGAATTCTCCAGTAAAGTCTTTACCCCATAACTCTATAGGAGCGCCTATAATAATCTCTCCTTCTATGTCAAACTGGTTGGGATTATATATATGCATCTTCTCATCTCTAAAAGACACTTCTAGAGGTCTTAGTTCTCCTAAGATAAGAACATCTTTGTAACTCTGCCCTTCATATTCCCAGATAGCTTCCACAATACCAGAAGTATCATCTCTATAACTAGCAATCTCATACTTAGCGTAACTAGAAGGTGATAGATTGAATTCTATCTCGCTTTTATCTAACTCTATCCCTACTGATCTAAGATTAACCCTACCTAAAACTTTCCTATCAACAAGGTCATTCGCCACATATAGAACTATTTTATCTCCTTCTCCCCTTAATGACGCTACTATAGGAAGATTTCCAATTGGTGAAGCTCCAGCATTATGTCTCCAATATCTTACATACACAGGTTGGTGTGGCTCAACTTGAACATCATATTCTGCATATTTCAAAGGATTTCTCTTTAATGAAAGCTTATAAGTTTCAATGGAGAATGGGGTAAGATGAAAACTACTAACAGGTGCAATATCATTTTCCATAAGGTCAGCCCTACTTACTCTTAGAATAGGAAAACCAGAATAGATATCAAAAGATGTCTCCTTACCACAAGGCTCATAGACTCTTATAATAATATCACTACTATTGGTGTCTCCAATTGGTCCTGCAAGGGGGGCACCTTCTAACTTTAAAGCTGTAAGTATAATATCGCTATCCCCAAAATTTATAAAATTATAGCTCTTTGGAAGTTGACCGCTATGGGAAGAGGTAACTATACCATCTAGACTAAAATTAAACTCCATAGCCTTTCTATAAGATTTTGCTTCTGCCCAGGTACCTTTGTGAGGATAAAGAGCATATATAAACCTATGCGTTCCTTCTTCAGGAATAAAGTCAAAAGCAAAATGCTTACCAGACCATTTAGCGGTATGCTGTAAAAGCATCACAATAGTTCCATCATTTTCTACACTATTACTTATATTGCCCTTATTTATTAAGGTCAGTCCATAAGAGGGAACTTCTCTATAGGATATATACCCTTCATCTTCAGAAAGGTCTATAACTCTATCTTCTAAATCCTTATCTATTCTAGCGAAAACCTCTATAAGATTAGATATATCCTTTGCAGAAATAATGAGTATCGGAATATCATCCTCTACTAATAGTATTCCATAACCCCTTTCTTCTATAGCCCTCTGAAATCTTTCAACTATCTCCTTAGGTAATTTAGAAAGTACCTTATCTATATAGATATTATTTGGAAGTCCGATAGAAATTCTAAATGTCGCAAATATATCCTCCTCAATTGAAGGTAAAGTGTTATCTTCACTCAAGAGTCTACTTCTTCTTTCCTTATCATTATCATCATACATAATAGATGCGGTTATACCTCTATTGGCTAGGGATTTTAATAGTATAGGGACAATAGATTCTATCTCATTATTATGAGGGATTATTATATCTGTAAGACCAACTGAAACACTACTTGTCACTACTCTTATAGTCACAGAAGGTCCTAGATCCATCCATCTGTATGCAGGATATATCCCGCAACCAGAATAGTTTCTCCACTGCCAACTCCTAAAATCTAGATAACCTTTACTCTTTCTCCTTGTTAATGCTCCAAATCTATCCTCAAAGGTAGGAAGCGCATTCTCTAGATTAGTAGAGAAGATAACGACAAACATATCATCTTCGGAGGTTTTCTTTTTGTAATCAATGATATCAGTAAGAAATTCTATTCTCTCTATACCTTTATAAAGAGTTATTATCTGCTTAAACTTACAGATATCACCTATATTCCCTATTATAGTAAGTCTTTCATAGAGCTCGCTCTTTTCCCTCTCCACCTCTGCTGGAAATTCGCTTGAACTTATTCTTTCACCTGTAGTAAAAACCTCCCATGAAGGCTCTTTCCTGTTTGGATCCTCTTTAAGTAAGAAGAGTTCATTCATTCCCTTTCCTTCTTTTACAAGTTCCTTTCCTTTATAGATAAGACTCTTAATTCTCCCCCCATTAGCAGGGTCTACTTCTATCCTGTAAAATTCATTCTCTATCACTGTGCCTTTATCTTTTACTATCTTTTTCTTATCTATAGCTGGTGTTGCAAAGAATACCTTGTATCCTAATGGAGGTATATCGTCACCTCTAAAGATAACCTCAACGTTATTCCCATTCTCCACACTAAGCGATGGGTAAATGTTCCCTACAGTATCTACTATCTTGTAAGTTCCAAGTGGAAGTTCAACCTTACATAGGTCAGAACGTTGCCAATTTAGGCTGTTAAATACAACTATAGGGATACCATTTCCCTCCGTGTCTATAAGAGAAGCAAGAAACTTAAGGGAATTATCCAGCACAAAGCTGGATAATCTTAAAGATTCTCTGTATCCCATCATTAGGTCAACATATGGCTTATCCCCTGATGTCCCAGTTATGGCATCATGATGTTGATTAAATAATAATTGTCTCCAAGCCTTATCTAAAGCCTTACAAGGATATTTAGCTCCGAATAAAGAAGCTATTGTGGCAAATCTTTCTGCCTTTAATAGCTTAATTTCTCCCAATCTATTTGCTATTTTTAATTCTATTCTAGAGAGAGAAGTTCCTATGTGATAAAATGCCATATCTCTAGAACTATATGGAATGCTAAACCTCTTACCCTTGATTCTATTTATAAGTTCTTCTATATATCTACTTGGACCAGAGAGGATAATAGGAACCTTCCCCATTCTTAATTCCTTAGACCTTCCTGTAAGCCAGTCAGTTGGAGGGTCAGAATCTCCTCCGATAAATCTTAAGTCTACATCTATACCCATACTCTCTAGCTCTTCAAATCTTAGAGACAGATCTTCTTTCAATACATCTATATTCTGAAAATGCCCGCCATAATCTACTCTTCTATAAGGAAGGATGCTTCCATCTAAGGACATATGATAAAAAACAGAAGGGAACCCTACTACATGTTTAGACCAAACACATCCTAAAAATCCACTCTTCTTAAGAATTTGAGAAAGTTGAATTGTATGCCCAAAGACATCTAAAGGTAGATAAACTTTCGGATCTGCCCCTAACTGAAATTTATGAAAGACCATACCATAAAAGATATTTCTAACTAGAGCCTCTTCTCCTATACTGTTTTCATTAGGTTCACTATAGGCTCCACCTACATCTAGTCTTCTTCTAGATACAAGGTATCTTATAAAACCTCTATCCTCTGGATACATATCCCAGTAGGGCTTCAGATAATCTAACTCAGAGAAGAGAATAGCATATTCTTCATCTCTTCTACAACAATCTAAATAGGCTCTTACTAGGTCTAAAAATCCCAATGGGTGACGGGTCATTCTAGGAAGGTCTTCTCCCCCCTCTTGATACATATTCTGGTCCGCTATCCATACAGGATCACAGTGAAAATGTGGAACAAGATAGATTTCTCTCATATCATCCTCCAATTCTTAGAGCAATCTTAATAATTCTTTCAAACCCTTTCTCTCCGCATATTTTTTTAATCCTTCCTTTTCTGTTATCCCTTCATCGTAGTAAGCCTGAATTGCCTGGTGCATAGCTATAGCCCCTGCTTTAGGTCCATCAGGATGCTTTAAGACATTGGAACCTGCTAAGAGAGCAACGCCATAACCAAATCTTTCATCTTTATGCTCTTTTAGATTTAATCCAACATTAGTTACGCCAAGTCCACCTGCAGAAACAGGTATAGTATCTTTGATTCCTGGAATATCCTCTCTTAAAACCTTAACTAAATTATAGAGTAATCCGTCATCCAATGATGCAACATGCATCTCCTTCATACCAAAGACCCCATGTTGGAAGAAATCTGCCCCACTATATCTTAATAACTTTGCAATTACTGTATCATCTATCCTTCTTGGACCTGTAGAAAGGCCTGACCTACCGCCAGAATGTGCATAGAGAGGGACATTAATCTCATTATCTTCAGCCAAGATACTAAGGGCTTCATATGTATGACCTAATACAGCATTAAACATTAACGCAGTAGCACCCCATTCAATAGCCCTCTTTGCTACGTCCTTAATCTTATCTGCCCTAGCGACTATATGAGGAGCATAGAGACATTTTCGTCCAGTTTCTTCCTCTGCCCTTTTCAAAGCTTGAGATACAAGTTTTACCTTCTCCTCTAGAGGACAATAACTCGGTCCGAGCATCTTTTCATCATCTTTTATGAACATTACACCTCCAAGAGCAGCCTGATAACATTTCTCAGCCACCTCTTTTGGGGTTAATCCAGCGCACGGCTTCATAATAGTCCCTACAATAGGCTCTCCATCCTTAAGATTCAAAAGTTTTCTAACTCCCTCTATACCAAACTTTGGACCTGGAAGTCTCTTTAAGAAACTCTCTGGAAAAGTAAAATCTAAAAGAGCTACCTGCTGATAGTATACGAATTCAAGAACAGGTCCTCCTACCGCAAGCATTATAAATTGATATAATGGATCCGCCTCCTGAGAGATGTTAGAAAGAGGTGTTCTTACATATATCACTCCTTCATTCTCCCCATATCTTTCTATTCTATCCACATCCGCCTGAGAGCGGATAAAGAGTTCTGTTGGTTCTCCCTGTCCAACCCAAGGTCCGGTGGTCTCGTCCCTAGCTATATCCTTTGCCACCTGTATTAAATCTTTATCTGTCTTTATATAAAACTTAAGCTCAATAGCTTCTTCCCTACTAAATTTAGAACCAAGATATATTGTTTCTAAAATTTCTTTGCCTTTTAATTCATAAGGTATGTATCCTTGCATCTAATCCTCC
>JACIXS010000044.1 GCA_014360335.1 bacterium
AACTCCCTAGACCTACTTCTATCTTTAGTATTCCTTTTCTTCACTCTTATAGCAAAGAAATCAAAGTCTTCACATCCAAAGTATCTTTTGGCAACTCCTCCTATATTTGGAGCTACAATATCCTCTACTAATGTCCCCATCTTTTTAGCTAGCTCTCCCCATTGCTTGTTCATCCTTCTTCTATCCTCATTTATCTCATCTTTAAAGGCTCTCATCTCATCTTTAAAGGCTCGCATTTCATCTTTAAATGCCTCCAAGGATGTCTCTAGCCTTCTTAGATTTACATCAGTGTTTATAAGAAACTGTCCAAACAGGCTTTCTAGCCTTTCTACCTTCTCTTCAACTCTTGCCATTTAAACCATATCTCCTTTAAGTCTAAGAATAGTATACCCTTAATGCAAAAATAGGGTGAGTAGGCCGTAAGCCGAGTTCTGTTTTAGATAACCATACATCTAGGGCAACTGTTGCCAGTTGCCTCCAGCGGCCAACCCGGGGATAGTAACGGGCAGGGCAACCCTCTCCCCCTATTAGGCCTTGCTCCAGGTGGGGTTTACCAAGCCAAGAGGTCACCCTCTTGCTGGTGAGCTCTTACCTCACCTTTTCACCCTTACCTGCATAAGCAGGCGGTATGTTTTCTGTGGCACTTTCCTGGCGTCACCGCCACTGGGCGTTACCCAGCACCTTGCCCTGTGGAGCTCGGACTTTCCTCAGAGAGAAATCTCTCCGCGGTTATCCACCTACTCACCCTATTTCTATTATACTACTCTCTTCTTAAGAGCTACAAATATAAGGGCAACAGCTCCACCCAATTCGGCTAAAGCTATCATTACCTCTAGCGGTGTAAATCCTATTCTTGCTATAGCTAGGGGGACATTGTGGAATGTAAATAAAAATAAGAGCTCAATCCCTGTTACATAGAGAAATCTCTGTATGAGGTCTCCTTTCTTTACACCTGCTCTGTAGTAAGCCTCTATGTAGATTACTATAGCCAGCCAAAGGATAGCGATACCTACGAATAGAAACTTATCCAACGCATTTCCTATCCATCTATCCCTGATAATAAAAGCCATTACTTTTAGGTAAAACTCTCTACCCGCTAGAAAAAGCAAAAACGTTGTGGCGGTACTTATTATCCAAAATATGTAACATAGTATATAAGATAATGTCCTTCTCATATCCATTATTTTACCACAGATTCAATCAATATTCTATTTTGTATAGGTAGAGTCCATAGGGAGGAGCAATACCTTTTATCATCCCTCTTCTTTTAGCATTGATAATAGACTCGATTCCATTTCTATCTATAAGTCCATAACCTGCATCAATAAGGACTCTTACTATAAGTCTAACCATACCCCTTAGGAAGCCATTTGCTTTTATGTAAAAGACTATGAATGGGTCTCTCTCGAAGAGAGCAATATCATATATCTTCCTGATAGTTCCTTCTCCATCAGATTTAGAAAAGCTAGTAAAATCTTTTTCCCCTTTAAAGACATCTATTACATCTAAGATCTTCCCTACATCCGGCTTTTCTCTGATATACCAGGCATAGTTTCTCAAAAATGGTGAAGGGTATGGCGCATTATAGACCAAGTATATATAGCTTCTAGATCTGGCTGAAAACCTTGCGTGAAAATCGAGGGAAACTTCTTCTGCATCTTTGACTATTATGGAGTTAGGTAAAAGACTATTGAGAGCGGTAGGAATCTTTTCTAGTGGAATTTTAGAGTTGGTTCTAAAGTTTATCACTTGATTTATAGCATGGACACCTGTATCGGTTCTACCTGCACCTATAACTTCTATATTTTCTTTAGTGATCTCTGTTAGAGCGGACTCTAAAATACCCTGAACTGTTGGAACATTGGGTTGAATCTGAAAACCAAAGAACGAGGAACCATCGTAAGCTATTGTAAGTTTTATGTTTCTCATATTAAGACTGAAAGTATGCCAACTATTATAGAGATAAATAGGAAAAGATAGTCTCTATGAGATAGCGTATATTCTTTCATCTTTGTCCTCCCCTCCCCACCTCTATAACACCTAACCTCCATAGCCAAGGCAAGGTCATCTGCCCTTTTAAATGTGTTAATAAATAGAGGGACCAGAATTGGTATAAGATTCTTTGCCCTATTTAATATTCCTCCACTCTCTATATCTGCTCCTCTAGCAACCTGAGCCTTTATAATCCTATTTGTCTCTTCTACTAAAACGGGAATGAACCTTAAGGCGATACTCATCATCATTGCTATCTCATGCGAAGGGAATCCTATACGTTTAAGTGGTGATAGTAGGGACTCTAGGGCATCTGTAAGTTCTAATGGAGAGCAGGTTAACGTAAGGAGTGTGCTAAAACTTATAAGGAGCATAAACCTACTAACCATTAGTAAGCCATTTCTTAAGCCCTCCATAGTCCCTTTTAAAAACCACCACTGGAATATAACCGTCCCTTGAGTTGTAAATAGGTGAAGGAAGAATGTAAGAAGTATGAAGAATAAAAGGGGTCTTAGTCCGCGGAATATATAGAGTGGTGGCACCTTGGATAGTATTATTAAGCCCAATAAGAAACAAGCCAATAATGCATAACCAAGAAAATCTTTAATTATAAAGATAAAGATTATACTTATAAAAGTTGCTATAAGTTTTATCCTTGGATCAAGTCTATGTATAGAGGAATTAAGAGGTAGATATTGTCCGAAGCTTATCTCTATTGCCAAGGGATTTCCTCCATTTAACTATCGTTTTTACCGCCTCATCTATATTCAATATATTATAAGGTATATCCGCTCCTTTTTTGTGTAATGTATACAGGAGTTCAACTATCTGAGGGACACCTAGAGATATCTCTAATAGCTTTTCGACATTCTTAAATATCTCTCTAGGTGAACCATCCATTATAATAGTTCCATCAAAGAGAACAATGATACGGTCTGCGTACCTAGATACCTCGCTAAGGTCATGAGAAACAATTATAACTGTAAGAGACTCCTTCCTGTTTAAATAATCAATCTCCTTTAAAAGTTCTTTACGGCCCTTGGGGTCTAGATTCGCCAATGGCTCATCTAGGACAAATACTTCCGGTTCCATGGCTAGAATGCTAGCTATAGCTATCCTTCTCATCTCCCCCCCGCTCAAGAGAAAGGGAGACTTATCAAGAGGTATGTAGTCTATGCCCAACTTTTTGGTTACCTCTTCTACCTTCTCTCTGATCTCATCCTCGGAATATCCATAGTTCCTTAATCCAAAGGCTAGCTCATCGTAGATAGTCTCTGAGAATATCTGTGTTTCAGGATACTGAAAGACCATACCTACTTTTTTTCTGATACTCTTTAGGTCTTTTGTCTTGGATATTTCTATCCCATCTACTATAACTTCACCTTTTGTAGGCTTCAATAAACCGTTGAAATGTTGTATTAATGTAGACTTGCCTGAGCCAGTAGGCCCTATAATAGAGATAAATTCCCCTCTTTCTATCTTAAGATTTATGCCTTTTAGAGCCCAGTAAGATAGAGGAGAGTTAGGATTATACTGATACCAGACATCCCTCAATTCAATCAAGGAGGGCATTAACCATCTCCTCAACAGTTAATGGTATTTTGTTAAACTTTATGTCAAGTTTCTTGAGCTTCAAGGCTAAAGCAGGTATCTCAGGTATATCTAAACCTATCCTCTTTAGAGTATCTTCATCGGTAAGAATATCTCTGGCAGTACCCTCTTTGAATATCTTGCCTCCATATAGAAGTACTATCTTATCTGCATATACAAGCTCTTCAAGGTGATGTGTAATATACACAATCCCTACCCCCTCTTCTTTCAATTGTAAGACTGTAGAAAGGACCTCTTTTCTTCCTATTGGGTCCAACATAGATGTAGGCTCGTCAAGAACTATATATCTTGGTTTCATAGCCAAGATTCCTGCTATAGCTACACGCTGTTTCTGTCCTCCAGAGAGAGTAGAGACTAATCTCTTTCTCTCATTAATAAGCCCTACCCTTTCTAAGGCATATTGAACCCTTTCTCTTATTATAGATGGAGGGATACCAAGATTTTCAGGTCCAAAAGCTACATCCTCTTCTACTACACTTGCAACAAGTTGATTGTCAGGATTTTGAAATACAAGCCCGACGGTCTGTCTAACTATCCACTGCTTCGACTTATCTGCAACGGATATTCCATCAACTATAACCTCTCCCTTAGTTGGAGAGAATATCCCATTTAAACACTTAGCTAAAGTAGATTTGCCCGAGCCATTTGGGCCTGCTATACCTAAAAACTCTCCACTATTTACACAGAAAGTAATATTTTCTAATACAGGATTACCCTCATAACTAAAGGAGAGGTTCTTTACCTCAATTGACATCCTATTTTATAAGGGCAACTTTTACTAGGGGAGCACCATCCCCCTGTCTTACCCCTAATTTAAAGATACGAATATGACCACTCTCTCTAGAAAAGAGATGAGAAGAAGAGAATAATTTACTTGCTACCTCTTTTTCATATATTACCCTAGAAACCCTTCTTATAGCATTTAAGTCTTGCTTTTTGGCTATAGATATCAATCTCTCAGCGAGAGGAACGAGTTCCTTAGCTTTTGCCTCAGTAGTAACTATACTCTCATGCTTAAAAAGAGCAGTGACTAAGTTTCTTAGTAGAGCCTTTCTCTCTGCAGAGAAACGTCCTAGTCTATTTCCCTTCTTACGATGTCGCATCTTTCTTCACCTCTTCTCCCTTTAAGGTATATCCAAAACTCTTGAGTTTTTCTTCTATCTCTTGGACCATTTTATCCCCTATGTTCTTTATACTTTTCAGTTCTTTTGGTGTCTTTTTACTCAAGGCTTCAACAGTATGAATTCCTTGTCTCTTAAGTATATTGACTATTCTCGATGCCAGACCAAGCGACTCTATAGGTGTTCCTTCCTCTGTAGGTGGCTCAGAAATATCTATAATAGAGGGTTCTTCAGTAACCTGCAGTCCTAAATCTTCTCTAAATATCATCTGCTGTAACTCGCTCTCCAATAGCCTAGTAAGTGTATCGTAGTTATCTCTCAATATCCTAGATGCCTGTAATAATGCTTCTCCAGGTGTTACTGAGCCATTTGTCCACATCTCTAAGACTACTCTTTCAAAATCTGTAACCTGTCCGACCCTTGTGTTCTCCACCTTGTAACTTACCCGTCTTACTGGGCTAAAGAATGCGTCCATAGGGATATATCCTACAGAGGTAAATGTTCCCTTAAGTTTATCTGCGGTTACATACCCCTTGCCTCTCTGTATAACTAGGTCCATCCTTAGGACTGAATCCTCATTATCTAGTGTGGCTATATATAAATCCGGATTTATAATCTCTACGTCACTATCCGGTATAAAGTCACCAGCAGTGACTACTCTAGGTCCCCTCTTTTCTATAGAGATTGTCTTAAGTTCGGTATTATATAGCTTTACTACTAAACCTTTCAGGTTCAATATTATATCTACCACATCTTCTTTAACTCCAGGTATAGTAGAGAACTCATGCAGTACTCCGTCTATCCTTACCCCTATAGGGGCACAACCTTCTATAGAAGAAAGAAGAACCCTCCTTAATGCATTACCAACAGTATGACCATAGCCTCTCTCTAGAGGCTCTATGTATAATTTGCCGTATGACTTTTCATGTTTTAACCATTCGACATGAAACATTAATATTCCCCCTATCTAGAGTAGAACTCTACTATCAACTGCTCGTTTACAGGTATGTCTATCTCTTGTCTACTAGGTAGACTTCTCACTACGCCTTCTACTCTATCTGGATTAAGCTCTAACCAACTTGGAACCTTAATCTCGTTTATCCTCTCTCTGATAGTCTCACCTAGAACACTAGAAAGTATCTTATCTTTTAGAGTTATCCTGTCCCCTGGGTTCACTAGGTAAGAAGGTATATCAAGTTTTTCTCCATTAACTAGTATATGTCCATGAGCTACAAGTTGTCTAGCCTGTGCCCTAGATGTAGCAAATCCTAATCTATACACTACATTGTCTAAACGCCTCTCTAATAACTGTAGTAGAGTCTCTCCCGTAACTCCCTTTCTCTTTGATGCAAGTTCAAAATAGTTCCTAAATTGTGTTTCAGAGACTCCATATATACGACGTGCTTTCTGCTTCTCTCTCAACCTCAATCTATACTCCGAGAATCTAGCCCTTACTGTTCCATGTTGCCCAGGAGCGGTCTTACGTTTCTCAAGTATACACTTAACCGACTGACACTTCTCCCCCTTTAGGTAAAGTTTTACACCTTCTCTTCTACATAATCTGCATTTTGGTCCTGTGTATCTACCCATTATACTCTCCTCCGTTTAGGTGGACGACATCCATTGTGAGGTATAGGTGTAACATCCTTTATTAAAGTTATATCCAAACCTGCAGCCTGAAGAGACCTTATAGCAGCCTCTCTGCCAGGTCCAGGTCCTTTAACATATACATCTACCTGTCTCATACCTTGGTCTATAGCCTTCTTAGCTGCAGACTCGGCTGCTAATTGGGCAGCAAATGGTGTCCCCTTCTTAGTCCCTTTAAATCCACATGTACCTGCACTAGCCCAACTCACAACTGCACCATTAGGGTCTGTAATTGTAACTATTGTGTTATTAAAAGTAGAATGTATATGAGCTATTCCTTTTACTACTCCTTTTTTCTCTCTTCTACGAGTTCTCCTTTTCGCCATAATACCTCCTATCCTACTTCTTACTACGAGCTCCTACCGTCTTTCTTGGTCCTTTTCTTGTTCTAGCATTAGTTCTAGTCCTTTGGCCCCTTACCGGTAGCCCATATCTATGTCTCAGACCTCTATATGTACCAAGGTCTATAAGTCTTCTTATATTTTGTGATACCTCTCTTCTAAGGTCCCCTTCAACCTTATAGTTGTTTTCGATAATCTCTCTCAGTTTTGCTATCTCTTCTTCTGTAAGGTCATTAGCCTTCTTGTCAGGATTGATACCTGCAGTCTGTAAGATCTTTTTACTAGTAGGAAATCCAATACCATAGATATAGGTAAGGGCTACCTCTATCCTCTTATTTCTAGGTAGGTCTACTCCAGCTATCCTTGCCATAATATTATCCCTGCCTCTGCTTATGTTTTGGATTTGAACAAATTACCATTACCTTTCCGTTTCTCCTTATAACCACACATTTATTACATATCTTCTTGACCGAAGCACGCACCTTCATTCCTTTTATAACCTCCTTACAATACGTCCACGGGTAAGATCATAAGGGGAGAGTTCTAGTTTTACCCTATCTCCAGGTAAGATACGAATGAAGTTTAACCTTATCCTACCTGATATATGAGCTAGAACTCTATGCCCATTGTCTAGCTCCACCCTAAACATTGCATTAGGTAGAGCCTCTACTACTGTTCCCTCTACTTCGATAACATCCTTTTTATCTGACAATTTTCACCACCCAATTATTAAAGTATATCAAATTCTAATCTTTTAGTCTAGTAGTGATTAGTGGTTCACCATCCTGAACAATAATAGTGTGTTCAAAATGGCAGGATAGTTTTCTATCCTTTGTTATAACTGTCCAACCATCTTCTAAAATCAAGACCTCTTCTGTCCCAAGATTTACCATCGGCTCTATAGCCAATGCAAAACCTGGCTCAAGTATTGGTCCCTGACCAGGAGGACCAAAATTGGGAATCTGAGGTTCCTCATGTAATTTCCTTCCTATTCCATGACCTACAAAACTCTTTACAACACTCATATTATTTGCCAACACGTAAGACTCTATAGCATGGGATATATCCGAGAGATGATTCCCAGGCTTTGCATATGAGATACCTATATCAAGGGCTTCTCTTCCCACTTTTAATAGCTTTTCAGCTTCAGGTGATATCCTGCCGACTGCTACAGTGACCGCAGAATCTGCATGATATCCGTTATACTCTACCCCGACATCTATACTAACTATATCCCCTTCCCTGATTTTAACTGACCTTTTAGGTATTCCGTGGATAACCTCTTCGTTTATCGATACACAGATACTCTTAGGAAATCCATTATAACCTTTAAAAGAAGGTTTCCCTCCAAGTTTACGAATAAGAGATTCTGCCTCTTGGTCCAAATCTAATGTGGAGATACCTGGTGTAATAATATCTTGTAAGTGTCTCAATACCTTTGCCACTATCTGTCCTGCCCGGAAGATCATCTCTATCTCTCTTTGAGTCTTACGTCTTATCAACTATACCCTTCCTCTCTAGAACATCAAGAACTAACCTATGGACCTCTTCTATAGAGCCAGAGCCATTCACTATTTCTAAAAGTTCTTTCTCTCTATAGTAGTCTATAAGTGGTGCTGTTCTCTCTCTATAAACCCTGAGCCTTTCTCTTATGGTTTCCGGTTTATCATCCTCTCGCTGTATTAGCTTTGTCCCATCATTATCACAAATGTCTGCCTCTTTAGGCGGGTCATATATAATATGATACCCTCTACCACAGGTGGGACAATATCTTCTTCCTGCTAGTCTTCTTATTATCTCCTCATCATCTACATCTATAGCCAAGACTATATTTAATGTCTTCCCATATTTGGGTAGAAAATTATCTAGGAAGGTTGCCTGACCTATGGTTCTGGGATATCCATCGAGAAGGAATCCATCAGTAAGGTTTTTGATATAATCTTCCATTAGAGCATTAATAATATCATCTGAAACCAACTTACCGCTTTTCATTATCTCTTCTACCTGTAAACCTAGAGGAGTTCTTTTATTTACAGCATCTCTAAGTATATCCCCTGTAGATATATGTGTAAGATTAAACCTTCCAGCTAATAATTTAGCCTGAGTTCCTTTCCCTACTCCAGGGGGACCGAGTAGCACACCATAGATAGCCATAGGATCACCTCTATTTCAAGAATCCTTCATAATGTCTCATAATGAGTTGAGCTTCAAGTTGTCTTACTGTTTCAATAGCTACCCCCACTACGATCAATACCCCCGTGCCAAAGAATACTGATGTAAATGCGGTTATCTGAGAAGAACGAATAAATGACGGAGCTACTGCCAAGATAGCTAGGAATATAGCTCCAATAAAGTTTATCCTTGTGTTTATTTCGCTTATGTATTCCGAGGTATACCTTCCGGGTCTTATACCAGGGATAAATCCTCCATATTTTTTGATATTGTCAGATATCTCGTCGGGATTAAATACTATGGAGCTATAGAAATAGGTAAAGAAGATTATCAAGAGTGCATACAAAGAGATATAAAGTAGCGACCCTGGTGAAAGTATATCAGCAAATCTTTTCATATTTGGTAAGAATTGGGAAAGCGTTGATGGAAATAGAAGAACTGAGCTTGCAAATATTATTGGTAATACTCCACCTTGGTTAACTCTAAGTGGTAGGTATGAGCTCTGTCCACCATATACCCTTCTTCCCACCACTCTTCGAGCATACTGTATAGGTATCTTTCTCTGTGCCTCTTGCATATATATTACCGCTACAAAGACTCCTACTCCAATTATTAAGAAGAAGATTAGGAAGAAAGGATTCATCTGCCCCACACTTATAAGTCTTCCACTTTGAAATACAGCGCTTGGGATTCTGGCTATTATACCGGAGAAGATTATGAGTGATACACCGTTTCCTGCTCCATACTCTGTAATAATCTCTCCTATCCACATAAGGAATAGAGAACCTGCAGTAAGTGTGACAGATACATTCAAGAGATAGAAAGTCCCAATCCCTTCTAAAACACCAAGATTTCTAAGCCATGTACTCATTCCAAACGCCTCTACAAAAGCTAAAACTACTGTAAGATATCTGGTATACTGAGTAATCTTACGTCTGCCAACTTCTCCCTCTTCCTTAGCAAGCCTTTCTAAAGCTGGAATAACTACTGTCAAAAGCTGTATTATAATTGACGCATTTATGTATGGGATGACCCCCATAGCAAATATAGAGAAACTTCTAAGCCCACCCCCTGCAAATAGGTCAAACATATTTAATAGGGTTCCCTGTCCCATAAGAGCTTCTAAACTCTTCATATTTACTCCTGGGACAGGGATGAAAATCCCTATTCTATATATGGCTATCATAAGAAGTGTAAAAAGTATCTTATTCCTCAGCTCAGGTATCCTGAAGATATTAAAAAATCTAGTAGCAGAAGAGTCAACCATCAGGCAATTACCTCCACTCTTCCTCCAACAGCAGTTATCTTTTCCTTCGCCTGTTCAGAAAATTTATGAGCCTTGACAGTCAAGGCTTTTTCCAAAGTCCCATCTCCTAGAATCTTAAGCCCATCGTAAAGTTCCTTTATAATGCCCTTCTCTAAGAGAAGCTCAGGTGTTACCTCAGTTCCCTCCTCAAAGACATTCAGAGTACCAACATTTACTATGGCGTATATCTTCTTGAATCTATTTTTAAAGCCGGGCAATCTAGGAAGTCTCCTCTGCAGTGGAGTCTGCCCTCCTTCAAATCCAGGCATTACTCCATCTCCAGAACGGGAACCCTGTCCTTTTATGCCTCTCCCAGATGTCTTTCCCTTACCAGAGCCATGCCCCCTTCCTACTCTTATCCTTTCCTTTACTGCACCTTTGGGAGGGAGCAGTTCAGAGAGTTTCATCATCACTAACCTCCTTAATCTCTACCAAATGTTTTATCTTGTTTAGCATACCTATAACACTTGGAGTTACCTCAAAATCTCTTGTCTTATTTAGTTTGTTTAATTTTAATGCCCTTAATGTAGCCTTCTGGTCTTTTGGATAACCTATTGGACTTTTCTTTAGTGTAACTCTTAGCTTCATAACATCACCTCAAGATATCTTTTACTTCTTTTCCTCTTATTCTGGCTACTTCTGCAGGGGTTCTTAACATTGAAAGTGCTTTCATAGTGGCTCTAGCTAGATTTATTGGGTTAGTAGAACCCAGAGCCTTTGTAAGTATATTCTTTATGCCTGCTAATTCCAATATGGCTCTTACTGTTCCTCCAGCTATAACTCCTGTTCCTTCTGATGCAGGACGGAGAACTAACCTAGAAGCCCCAAAATCCGCCACTACCTCATGGGGTATAGTAGTCCCTCTCATAGGAACAGTAATTATATTCTTTTTGGCTTTAGTTATAGCCTTTCTTATCGCATCTGGAGCTTCTGGAGCTTTACCTATAGCAATACCTACGTGCCCTTGCATATCTCCAACTGCAACTAGAGCACTGAAGCTAAACCTCTTCCCTCCTGCTACTACTTTTGCTACCCGCCTTACAGATATTACCCTTTCAGTAAAATCTAAATTTTCCGGTATTTCAATAATGTTGTCTTCCATCTTAGAACTGCAACCCTCCCTCTCTAGCTCCTTCTGCTAGTGCTTTTACTCTACCATGATACTTGTATCCACCTCTATCAAAGACCACCTTTGTTATACCTTTAGCTATAGCTCGCTCCGCTATAATCTTTCCAATAAATTTAGCCTTTTCTGTCTTACTTAAACCTTTTATCTGTTCACGAATATCAGGTTCTAATGTGGAGGCTGATACCAAAGTATGTCCTTTAGTATCATCTATAATCTGTGCATATATATGTTTTAAGCTCCTATAGACGTTTAATCTCAGTCTCTCCGGTGTTCCAAAGATAACCTTCCTTATACGTTCATGCCTAATCTTCCTACGAAGGTTTCTACTGATCATCCTATTCCTCCTTACTTCTTACCACCGACTTTTCCAGCTTTACCTAGCTTTCTCCTTACTACTTCATTTACGTATTTTATACCCTTGCCACTATAAGGATTAACCGGTCTACAGGCTCTTATAGCAGCAGCCACAGCACCGACCTTCTCTTTATCTATCCCCTTTACCGTAACATGAGTTGGATCTGGCACCTCAAAGGTAACACCGTCTGGCTCAAAGACTACTGGATTACTGTAACCTATGTTTAAGACTAATTTCTCTCCCTGCTTCTGTGCTCTATACCCAGTGCCTATAATCTCTAATGTCTTAGTGAAACCTTTAGTGACTCCCTCTACCATATTGGCTACCACAGTCCTTATGGTACCGTGTAGAGCCTTGTGTAATTTTTCATCGCTTTCCCTCTCTACTACAAGAGTGCTGTCTATCTTCTTGACAGTTACGCCAGACGGAATCGCTCTTTGTAATGTTCCTAATGGTCCTTTTACTACTATACTATTCTCTCTTATATCTACATCTACCCCAGAGGGGATAGGAATAGGTCTTCTTCCAATCCTAGACATTATTATCTCCTCCTACCAGACAAAGCAGAGAATCTCTCCACCTAGACCTTCCCTGCGAGCTTTTTTATCCGTCATAATACCACTAGAGGTAGAAACTATAGCTATACCCAAACCACCTAAAACTCTAGGTAATTCATTCCTCTTAGCGTATATCCTTAGTCCAGGCTTACTAACTCTTCTCATACCCATAATAGCAGGTGTATTCCTATCTACATATTTAAGATAGACCCTAATAAATGGGAACTTCTCTGTCTCTATTTCCTTATAATCTAGAATATACCCTTCTTCTTTAAGAATTCTTAGTATTTCTAATTTTAATTTGGAGACAGGAGATATATCTACAGTTTCTAGACGAGCTCTACTTGCATTCCTTATTTTAGTTAACATATCAGCAATTGGATCAGTGGACATATCTTCTAACCTCCTACCAACTAGCCTTAATAATACCAGGGATAAGTCCTCTATGGGCTAATTCCCTAAAACATATCCTACAGAGACCAAAGTCTCTGATATAACCTCTAGGTCTGCCACATCTACTGCACCTATTTCTTGCCCTTACTTTATACTTAGGTGGTAATTTACTTCTTTCGATCTTTGCTTTACGCGCCATATCCTTTCCTCCTAATTAACCTCTAAAAGGCATACCTAAAGCCTTAAGAAGCTCGTAAGCTTCTTCATCGGTCTTAGCGGTAGTAACAATAGTTATATCCATACCTCTTACCTTTACTACCTTATCATACTCTATCTCAGGGAATATAAGCTGTTCCTTTATCCCTAAAGTATAGTTCCCTCTTCCATCAAAAGACTTAGGACTTACACCTCTAAAATCTCTAATCCTAAAGAGTGCTACATTTAATAGTTTGTCTAAAAACTCATACATCCTATTTCCCCTTAGGGTAACCATACATCCGATGCTCATCCCTTTACGGAGTTTAAAGTTTGATATGGACTTTTTAGCTTTTGTAACAACTGGCTTCTGTCCTGAGATAACCATTAGGTCGTTAACTGCAGCTTTCAGTAGATCCGGGTTTTGTATAGCATCACCTACCCCCATATTTATAACAACTTTTTCTATCTTTGGCACAGCCATAATATTTTTGTAGTTAAATCTCTTCATAAGATATGGAACAACTGTCTCCCTATAATAATCCTTTAATCTAGGCATATACTCCACCTCTACTAAGTTTCATCTATTATCTCTCCACACTTTTTACAAACCCTAACCTTTCCTTCAGATAGAACTCTAATCCCTATCCTAGTTGGTCTATTACAATGAGGACAAACTAGCATAACTTTACTCCAGTGTAATGGTGCCTCTCTTACTATGATTCCTCCAGTAGGGAGTTGCGGATTAGGTCTCATATGTCTTTTTACCCTGTTGATCCCCTCAACTATGACTAACTGCTCTTTAGACTTAACCTCTAAGATCTTACCTCTTTTAAACTTATCTTTACCAGCTATGACTTCTACTGTATCTCCCTTTTTAAAATGGCTTAGTGTCATCCTATACCACCTCTGGTGCTAGGGATATTATTCTCATAAAATCTTTATCCCTTAATTCCTTAGCTACTGGGCCAAATATTCTTGTTCCCCTAGGATTCTTCTGTTCATCTATAATTACTGCAGCGTTCTCATCAAACCTAACTACAGTGCCATCTGGACGCTTTATTGCATTCTTAGTTCGAACTATCACTGCCTTTACTATATCGCTCTTCTTTATACTAGCATTAGGGGTAGCTTCTTTTACTGTAGCTACAATAATATCTCCAATATATCCGTACTTCTGATTTCCGGTTCCCAATACACGTATACAAAGTATCTCCTTAGCTCCTGTATTATCAGCTACCTTCAATCGAGACATTGGTCGTATCATACTCTTCCCCTTCCTTCCTTCCAATAATTCTTACTACTCTCCATCTCTTTTCTTTACTAAGAGGACGAGTTTCTCTAATGAGGACGATATCTCCTATCTGACATTTATTCTCTTCATCATGAGCTTTGTATTTCTTAGTTTTTTTAACTACTTTTTTATAGAGAGGATGCATAAATCTCCTCTCAACTGCTACTACCACCGTCTTATCCATCTTATTGCTTACAACTACGCCTATAAGTTCATTCCTAGCCATAGTGCCTCCTTATCGGTTCCCTAAACTTCTTAGATGCATAATAGTAAGAATTCTAGCTATATCCTTTTTTACCTCTTTGATCCTAGCAGTATTCTTAAGCTGTCCAGTAGTCTTCTGAAATCTCAGATTAAATAACTCTTCTTTAAGCTCTCTTAGTTTATTCTCTAATTCTATATCAGTCATATCTCTTATAACAGAAGGCTTCATAGCTTCTCACCACCTAAAAGACGATTTCTAGATATTAACTGTGTTCTAATAGGTAACTTAGAGCTAGCAAGCTTAAATACCTCTACTACAACGTCCTTTGGAAGCCCTGCTATTTCAAACAATACTTTACCCGGTTTAACTACCGCTACCCAATGCTCTGGAGAACCTTTACCACTGCCCATTCTAGTCTCCGCAGGTTTTGCAGTAACTGGCTTATCAGCAACGACTCTAACCCACATCTTACCGCCTCTTCTTAGAGCTCTATTTATTATAATCCTAGCTGCTTCAAGTTGTTCACTAGTTATCCAAGCTGGTTCTAAAGCCTGAAGCCCATACTCTCCAAAAGCAACATAATTACCATCTGTAGCGATACCTTTCATCCTACCCCTCTGTTGCTTTCTATACTTTACTCTAGTAGGTATCAGTGCCATCTGTAGTAACACCTTCCTCTTCTGGTAATAGCTCCTCTTCAGGAAGAACCTTCTTTTCCTCTATTACATCTCCTCGATATATCCACACCTTGACTCCTATCTTACCGTAAGTAGTCATAGCTTCAGCAAATCCATAATCTATATCAGCCCTAAGTCTCTGAAGAGGAACGCTTCCTTCCCTGTACCATTCACTCCTTGCTATCTCAGCTCCTGCTAACCTACCACTGCAGGATACCTTTACCCCTTTTGCTCCTGCTTTTAGTGCTCTGGCAACTACATGCTTCATAGCTCTTCTATAGGCAACCCTTTTCTCTATCTGGAAGGCAACATTCTCTGCTAAGAGTTGAGCCTCCAAATCTGGATTTTTAACTTCTTGTATGGTAATAGATATAGTCTTTCCAGTAAGATCCGCTAAAGTCTTTCTAAGTTCTTCTATTCCAGTTCCCCCTCTACCTATTATGATACCAGGTCTAGATGCGTGAACAATAACCCTTACCCTTCCAGGTAGACGCTCTATCTCTATCCTAGGAATACCGGCATGGTAATATTTCTGTTTTACCGTTTCCCTTATCTTTATATCCTCTAAGAAGTAGTCCTTATACTCCCTAGTTGCAAACCACTTAGCATCCCATGTTCTATTTATACCTAATCTTAATCCAATTGGATTTACTTTATGCCCCATCTATTCACTCCTTCTCCTGAAGAATAATATATAAATGGCTAGTATATCTTTTCCTCGGATTTACCCTACCCAAAGACCCTACTTTATACCTCTTTAGAACGGGACCCTTATCAGCATAAGCCTTGGCAACATAAAGGTCTTCTTCTATTAGTTCGAAGTTATTTACAGCATTTGCTACCGCTGAATTTAACACCTTTTCTACAAGCTTAGGAGCTCTTCCTGGAGTAAACTTTAGTATAGCCCTTGCCTCTTCTATACTTTTACCTCTGATAAGAGCCATTACTCTATTTGCCTTCCTAGGAGAGATCCTTACATATCTTGCTACCGCACGTGCCTCCATAGAAACCTCCTACTTAAGCTCTCTAGAACGTCTAGTGATCTCTCCATGTCCCCTAAATGTTCTTGTTGGGACAAACTCTCCAAGTCTATACCCAACCATATTTTCTGTTATATATATGGGGACATGTTTTCTCCCATTATAAACCGCTATCGTATGTCCAATCATCTCAGGAATAATCATAGAGCTCCTAGACCAAGTTCTTATTACCTTCTTCTCATTATTCTTATTCATCTCAAGTATCTTCTTCAAAAGTTTTGGATGGACATAAGGTCCCTTCTTACTGGAACGCCCCATTACTTCCTCCTCCTAACTATAAACTTATCAGAAACCTTATTCTTTCTAGTCTTATAACCAAGTGTAGGTTTACCCCATGGAGTTACAGGTCCTGGCAATCCTATCGGAGCCTTACCCTCACCACCACCATGAGGATGGTCTACCGGATTCATAGCAGAGCCTCTCACTGTTGGTCTCCTTCCGAGCCAACGAGACCTTCCTGCCTTTCCTAAATCCACATTCTCATGGTCTAGATTTCCTACTTGGCCTATAGTAGCCCTGCATCTGATATGTATTCTTCGCAATTCTCCAGAAGGAAGTCTAAGTAAAGCGTATTCTCCTTCTTTTGCCATTATCTGAGCACCTGCTCCAGCAGCCCTAGCTATCTGTCCTCCCTTCCCCGGGACAAGTTCAATATTATGAACCACTGTCCCTATGGGAATATTAGCTAAAGGCATGCAGTTTCCTGGAGCAACATCAACCTGTTCTCCGGACATTACCGTATCACCAACTGAAAGTCCCAATGGAGCGATTATATATCTCTTCTCTCCATCAGCATAAGATAATAGAGCTATTCTAGCAGACCTATTTGGGTCATATTCAATAGCTACAACTTTGGCAGGGATATTGTCCTTATCTCTTTTAAAGTCTATTATCCTATACTTCCTCTTATTACCTCCTCCTCTATGTCTAGTAGTTATATGACCATGGACATTGCGTCCTGCATGTTTCTTTAATGGAACAACTAAGCTGGGTTCTGGTTCTTCCTTCGTAATCTCAGTAAAGTCAAGTACTGTATAGAACCTTCTCCCCGGAGATGTAGGTTTAAATTTTTTTATCCCCATACTTTCACTCCTTATAGTCCCTCAAAGAAGGATATTGAGTGTCCCTCTGCTAGTGTAACTATAGCTTTCTTATATCCAGAGGTCTTCCCCTCAAAGATTCCCATTCTCTTTTTCTTACCCTTCTGCTTAATAACATTTACCTTTTCAACCTTTACACCAAAGATATCTTCTACAGCATTTTTTATCTCAATCTTATTAGCAAAAGGGGATACTACAAATTCATATTTCCTTAACTCTCTAAGGATAGAAGATTTTTCACTTATAATTGGTCTTATAATAATATCTCTAGGATCAGCCAACTGAAATCACCCTCTCTTTAAGCCCTTCAAGGACAGAAGTTGTAGTTAGTAGATAATTGTGCCTTAATATATCATAAGGAGAAATCTCATTAATAGCCTTTACCTCTACATGAGGTACATTTCTTACTGCTAATACAAAATTATTATTAAGGTCTTCTAGTGCAACTAGACACGAAGATGTTATACCTAGATTGTTCAAGACTTCTATGGCTCTCTTTGTCTTGGGCTCTTCGATATTTAGGTCTTCCACTAAGATTAGCTGGTTATTATCTATCTTATCTATCAAGGCTGAAACAAGTGCTCTTCTCTTTACCTTTTTAGGTAAAACCAACCTTACATCCCTAGGATGGGGACCAAATACGACACCACCACCCTTCCATATAGGAGACCTTATACTTCCATGTCTAGCTCTACCTGTTCCCTTCTGTCTCCAAGGTTTTCTTCCTCCTCCTCTTACCATACCCCTAGTCTTAGTTGATGCAGTCTTTGGATGCATATTATATAGATGAACTCTTACCGCATAGTAAAGTGTAGCTCTATTTATTTCTGAATCTGGAAAAGAAAATGTTCCAATCTCTTCGCCTAGTATGTTGTATACCTTAACTTCTCTACTCATTTACCCCGACTCCTTTTTTAGTCTTCTTAGAGTCCTTTATTACTAGGAGACTATTCCTAGCTCCGGGGACAGCTCCTTTAATAAGGAGTAGGCCTTCCTCTTCGATAACTTTTACCACCTCTAGCGCCTTGACTGTTACTGTTTTACCACCCATTCGCCCAGGGAAATGATGTCCTTTAAAGACCCTAGAGGGAAAAGAGCTAGCCCCAATAGAACCCGGAGCTCTGTGGAACATAGAGCCATGACTAGCTCCTCCACCGCCATAATGCCATCTCTTTACTCCACCGGCGAAACCTTTCCCTTTAGAGGTTCCTGTGACGTCAACAATATCTCCTGGGTTAAAGGCGCCTACTGTGATAGTATCTCCAACGTTAAAATCGTCAGTTATCTTGTCTACTCTTATTTCTTTGAGAATCCTGTAAAAGGGCATCCCCAGCTTCTTGAAAAAGCCCTGTAGAGGCTTATTAAGCTTAGACTCTTTAGTCTCTTCAAAACCTAAAAGTAGGGCATTGTATCCGTCTTTCTCTACCGTCTTCTTCTGGATAACTTTACAGCCATTAGTCTTTACTACAGTAACAGGAATTCTATTACCTTGCTCATCAAAAACTTGAGTCATTCCAATCTTTCTGGCTAGAATACCTTTTATAACCATAGTCATCACATCCTATAGTTTAATCTCAATATCTACACCCGAAGGTAGATTTAATTTCATAAGTGCATTTATAGTCCTAGGAGTAGGATCCAATATATCTATCAACCTCTTATGAATCTTTAAGAAAAACTGCTCTCTTGAATCTTTGTCTATATTTGTAGAACGTAGAATACAGTAAAGCCTCTTCTCTACAGGAAGAGGGACTGGACCAGAAACCTCTGCTCCAGTCCTCTTTGCTGTAGCTATAATTTTCTTAGCAGATTGGTCTATTAAATCTACATCATAAGCTTTTAATTTTATTCTCATTCGCTGTCTCATCTTATTCCATAAGCTGGGTGATTACTCCAGCTCCTACCGTCCTACCTCCTTCCCTTATTGCGAATCTTAACCCTTCTTCTAATGCTACTGGCACTATTAACTCTACTTCCATCGTTATGTTATCTCCTGGCATTACCATCTCTACCCCTTCTGGTAGCTTTATCGTCCCTGTTACATCTGTCGTCCTAAAGTAGAACTGTGGCCTGTATCCATTAAAGAATGGTGTATGTCTTCCTCCCTC
>JACIXS010000045.1 GCA_014360335.1 bacterium
AAATGGTTTACCCCCCCCCCCCCCCCCCGAGGGAGTGTTACCAAATTACAGAGTAGTTATTGTGATCTTAGATATTACAGAAACTAAGAGACTTACTGAAACTTTAAAGAAAAGTCTAGAGGAGTTAAAAAGGTCCCTGCAAGATACGGTAGAACTTCTCTCATCTATAGTAGAGATAAAAGACCCCTATACCTCTGGGCATCAGAAAAGAGTATCGGAGTTATCCTGTAAGATAGCGGAAAAGTTAGGACTATCCTCTACTGATATAGAAAGGATAAGAATAGCAGGACTTTTACATGATATAGGAAAGATTGCTATACCGGGAGAGATACTCAATAAACCTGCAAAACTAGGAAAGTTAGAATTTGAGATTGTAAAGACACATCCGCAGATAGGCTATGATATTATTAGAAATGTTAATCTCCTCTCTGATATCGCAGAAATAATACTACAACATCATGAGAGGTTCGATGGCTCAGGATATCCAAAGGGCTTAAAGGGAGACGAGATTTTGCTACCAGCAAGGATACTTGCAGTGGCTGATGTGGTAGAGGCTATGACTTCACATAGACCATATAGACCTGCGTTTTCTCTAGAAGATGTTATTAAAGAACTTAAAGAAAATAGCGGAAAACTTTATGACCCTCAGGTAGTCTCAGCTTGTTTAGATGTCATAGGAGAATATTATCAATAATAGGGACAGGTATCCTGCCTGCCCCTACTAAAACATAGATTTCTATATCTCCTCGCTCACTAGATTATCTTTTAATTTATAAGAAGATATATAATAACTTGAATATATACTTGAATATGCCTTTATATCTCTCAGTCTTCTTTTAAGGTCTTCTTCTATCTTCCTTAGATGAAGCATAATCTTATCATTATTCTCTGATATCTCATAGGCTTCTTCAAACCCTAACTTTACCTCTGGAATCAATTTTAAGAGATCTTCTCTCTCTAGTATGAGCTTTGATATCTCTAGAGGGTCAAGTAAGGAGAGGATCCTTGTATCTAGCTCTATAATCTTATCCAGCAGTTCTTTCTTGCTCATACTCCTTTATTGCCTCCCAAGCTTCTAATAGTCCTTTCAATATGTGTCTTACTCTCCTTACCCCCTCCTTATCGTTTCCTGTATTACTTGCAGTCAGTGTAAGTAGAGAGAAGTCGTAGATATCTGATAGGTTCTTTGCTATCTCCCCACCCTTTTCCATATCCAAAACGCTTAGTAGATACTCTATTATCTTACATGCTTTCTTTATATTCTCACCGAATTCAAAGAGATTCCCAGCGTCAAATTCTTCTATAGACTTATCGAGTAGCTCTATACTCTTTTTGTAAAGTAATATCACCCTTTCTAGAGGGCTACAGGTTAAGATACTTGTTGCTTTATACTGTTCATAAGGACTTGCTATAGCCATTATTTCCCTCCTTGTTTTTGTAATCCTGTTATGTATGTGGATAGATAACTACTCTGAGACTGCAAACTTGCAATGGCACTTTCAAGGGCTATAAACTTTCTAATAAGACTTTCTTCGTATAGAGAAAGCCTAGCATTTGTATCATTTATAAGTTCACTGAGCTCTTTATACTCAGCGGTGAGTGAGTTTATCGTATATGGGATAACACCTGTAACCTCTTCTGTATACTCTTTCAGTATATTATTCAGCCTAACAGCTATCCCAGCTGTATTCTCTGTTGTTACACTATGTCCATATGTTACCTTTAGACTTGTCGTTGGAGCCTGCCCTAGTATGAGTGTTCCGGTTGTGTAGTCTATCCTAAACTGCCCAGGCCCAGGGGTTGTATTTCCAAATACCTGAGTGAGTAAAGTTCCATCTGCATAAACCATAGGTCTAACATCGTATGATAGTGGAGCATACTTTAGTTTGAATGTAGTATTTATCCCATCTATATTTCCCTCTGGGGTCTCATCTTGAATTAATGTGTAGGACTTAGAGAACAGTTCTGCTACTAGCTCAGGAGATTCTGTCAGGGCTTCATTTAGAGCATCGTAATCTATGGTAAGCTTACCAGACAATATATCTTCCATTGTGACATATCCAACTTTCCCTGTAGAGATGCCTATATCTGCTAGAGACCTTATATTTGAAGAGAGAGGATTATTAGTATCCTTATAAACCACCCCAGAAACGATACTTTTTAATTGCTCTTCTATCTCTATTAATGTGGAATCATTCCTTAATAATCCTACCTTTAGCTTTTCATTGTGCTGTTGGATCTCAAAATAGGTCATAGTTTCCTTTTCTGCTTCAGTTAGAAAGTCTATCCCTTCTTCCCTTTCCTCTGTAAGCTTTGTCCTTATATAGGTTATCGTATCATTGTATATACTTACAAACCTTTCTATGTTTGATATTGCCTGAGAGGTATCATAGTTTATTGTAACTATGGATGTCCCAGTTGATCTGACATTTAAGGTAACTCCTTCAAAGAGATCTGTGACCGTGTTTGATTGCCTTACAATGGTCCCCGATATACCAGACATAGAGAGCTTAAGGTCTGTAGCAAGCTGAGTTGTAGCGTCAGTGCTGTTTGGGTATTTTACCGTTCCATCTCCATTTAAGATGCCTAGTGTAATTAGGGCATCGTTATCTCCAGAGAAGTCTATCGTATCTATGCTACCAACTAGCGATGTGATAGCAAGTCTATAGCCTGATTCTGTTGTTATTATACTAGCCTTTACTTTAGCGCTTATATCAACATCGTTATTTATTACGCTTACTATATCCTCTAGGGATGCGGATGTTCCTACGTTTATTGTCTTCCCATTGATAGTTATATTCCCAGTAGTAAATGTTATAGGGTCCGTGGTTGAAGTAAATATGTCACTCTGAGCCTGTCCAACTATACCAAGGGAAATTAGGACATCATTACCTTCTGCCTCAAATCTAATAGAGTTAGAAGTCCCAGTCTGTTTAGAAGCTATTACCAATCTATACTCAGTTGAGGATATACTTAAAACACTCGCTGATACATACTGACTTATATCTGTATCTTGGTTTATCGCCTGTGCTATATCTAGTAATGATGCTTGTGTCCCTACATTTATAGTCTTTCCATTTATCGTTATATATCCTTGGGAAAACGTAAGCTTCTCAGCCCTACTTGTATAGCTATTGCCTGTAACTGTGTGGGTTCTAGCTATGTCTAAGACCTCAAATATGTAAGTCCCTAAAGGGGCAGAACCTGTGGTAGAGACAGAAAGGACAGATTCATTTGAGGATACTCCCTTCTTGGTAACAATACCTCCCGCATCTGTAAGAACAGATAAAGCAGATTGAAGGGTCTTAAGCTTTTCCTTTATCGTATTCCATGCTTCTTGCTTCCACTTTATCTCTAACTGCTGATTTTCATATCTAGTAACTGGAGCCTTGGCAGATGTCATTAATGCCTTTATAATACTATTTGTATCTATCCCTGAGGCAAGTCCCCAGATGTTAAATAGACTAGCCATATATATCACCTACACCTTTTCATCTATAATAAGACCCGACATCTTAAGAAACTCTGAAATCATATTTAAAATCTTCTCCGGTGGAAACTCTCTTATAACTTCACCTGTCTGTGAGTTTATAATCTGGACAACTATTTCATTAGTGGGCTTATGAATTTTAAACCTAAAGTGCATATCTATAAGCTCAAAATCCTTTTTCTCTTCGTTTCCTTCAGTATTTATCTCCAAAGGCTTAACCTTTGGTTTTGGATTTATAACTAAAGCCTTTATATTCTCCTTTACACTTTCTACAGGCTTACTCTCCATACTAACCCCCAAAATACTTTTCTAAATCCTTATATCGGTAGTGAAGTTTAAAACTTTAATTAGTTTTATAGACTTCTGCGTGGGATTAAGAGGCTTTATCACCAAAGTAATCTTTGGCAATATGTTATACAACATATCCTCAGAGTGTAGGTTATAATTAAATTATGATGGTAGACATCAAAATTCTAAGAGAAAGAAGAGATATGGCTTATTCTTATCTAGAGTCTTGTAGGCTCTGCCCTAGGGAATGTGGGGCAAATAGACTTAAAGGAGAAAAGGGGATATGCGGTGTTGATGTAAGACTTTGGGTCTCTAGCTATGGTCCTCATTATGGAGAGGAACCACCGTTAAGTGGGAATAGCGGTTCTGGAACTATCTTCTTTACATACTGCAATCTTAAGTGTGTATACTGTCAGAACTATACTATAAGTCAGTTGGGGGATGGAGATATAGTTTCTGAGGAAGACCTTGCCAATATGATGTTATATCTACAGAGGTTAGGTTGCCACAATATAAATCTAGTCACCCCAACTCACTTTGTTCCCCAGATATTATCCGCCCTTGTTATGGCGGTGGAAAAAGGGCTTAGTATACCCATAGTTTATAACACTAGTGGCTACGAGAAGCTTGAGACTCTTAAGCTTCTTGATGGTATTGTAGATATATATCTTCCTGATATGAGATACAGCTCTAGTGTGTATGCTGTAAAGTATTCTAGTGCCCCTAGATATCCTGATGTTAATAGATTGGCTGTAAGAGAGATGTTTAGGCAGGTTGGTAATCTTGTATTAGATGAAAGGGGTATAGCAAAAAAGGGACTCATTATAAGGCATCTAGTAATGCCAGAAGATATTAGCGGGACAGAAAGTGTTCTTAAGTTTATAGCGGAAGAGATATCAAAAGATACATATATAAGTCTTATGGCACAGTATAGACCTGAGTATAAGGCACAAGATTTTCCTCCATTAAATAGGAGGATAACTAGGGAAGAATATAAAAGGGCTATAGAGATAGCCAAAAATTTAGGGCTTAGAAATGTATGGACGCAGATGGTTCTGTAAATGTTACTACCCGATTTCTCCCCAGAGACTTTGCCTGATACAGTGCCTGATCCGCCTTCTTAAGTAAGTCTATAGGGTCTTCCCCATCTCCTGGAAAACAGGAGATTCCAAAGCTTACAGTGACCTTTTCTGGAACTCCTACCTCTTCAAAAGAGGTTTCTTCTATCTCAATCCTTATCCTTTCGGCAATCCTAAAGGCATCGTATTTACTTACATTATGTAGAAGTATCACGAACTCCTCACCGCCATACCTAGCTACAATGTCCTCTCCCCTTATATTAGCCTTAAGTATGACCGCTAACAACTTAAGGACCTCATCTCCAACCTTATGCCCATAGGTATCATTGATCCTCTTAAAGTGGTCTATATCAGCCATAACAACAGATAAATAGTTACCGTAAGCCTTAGCTCTAATTAACTCATTAGCCAGTTTCTCCTCTAAGAACCTTCTATTGAATAAACCTGTTAAAGGGTCAGTTATCGCTAACTTTTCTGCCTCTTCTTTTGCTCTTTCTGTCTCAAATAGTTTCATATCTAGACTTGCTAGTGCAATCTCTAACTGTTGACTCCTCTTATTAAGCTCTTCATTTAAGG
>JACIXS010000046.1 GCA_014360335.1 bacterium
TACCAAGTATACAGTCTTTGATAAGGCTAATACATTTGTCCCTAGAGGAACTCAGTGGGGTTCTGGTTGGCATCAGGTTGCAAATGAGTGGGACTGGTATATAAACTATGCTACTGGGGAGAATATCTATTGGAGAATAACTGGTTGGAAGTATTCAAGAGACCATCTTGAGTTGAGGTGGTTTGTAAGAAAAGGGGTAACTTGGAATGATGGAACCCCTTATACAGCACATGATATCGTGTTTACTATAGAGACTCTTATGAAGAACCCAGACTTAATCGGGGCAGTGCATGTAGCAAATGTCAAATCTGTAAGTGCTGTAGACGACTATACCGTTAGTATAAAGTTTAAGACCCCTGAATATAGATTTCATCATAAATTAAGAATGTGGGGAGGAATCACAGTAGTAGCAAAACATAAGTGGGAAGGAAAGGATCCAAGGGATTACGCTAACTGGCCTCCAGTTGAGACAGGTCCGTATAAATTCCATAGCTATAACAAAGACTTAAATCTATTCATCTGGGAAAGAAATGAAAATTACTGGGCAAAGAAGGTATTTGGAGTTTCTCCTGGACCTAAATATGTAATCTGTAGAATGGCACCCCCTCCCGATATAGACCTTGCGGACTTTATACGAGGTGGCGTAGATGCTCCTTTACCTCATATCTTTACTTGGGAGATGATTAAGGCAGCTCAGAAAAGAACTGAACATGTAGTTCTTGCTCCTTATATGGATGCGGTATCTCAAGGATTTACCTATAATTGTGCTAAATATCCAACAAGTTTGAGAGATTTTAGATGGGCGATACAGTATCTTGCAAATAGAGACCTCTTGGCAAAGACTTATCCTATGGCAGAAAAGTCTTATCCTACAATCTGGCCATGGCCTGATTGGAAGGCTTTAGATAAGTGGGAGTTCCCAGACATTAAGAAGAAGTATGGAGAAATGATGAGGTATGACCCAAAGAAGGCTGAAGCAATTTTAGATAGACTTGGATTTAAGAAAGGACCTGATGGTAAGAGGAGAACTCCAAAGGG
>JACIXS010000047.1 GCA_014360335.1 bacterium
GAGGGGAACCAAAAGCGATAGATGGAACCCTTTCTATAATGGTAGGCGGTAAAAAAGAAATTCTTGATAAATGCTATGACGTCTTAAGTAAGATGGGAAACTCTATAACTCTCTGTGGAGATGTTGGCTCTGGAAATATAACGAAACTGGCAAATCAGATAATAGTGGCTCTAAACATAGCTGCAATGTCAGAAGCCTTAGTTCTAGCTACTAAGGCAGGGGTTGACCCAGAAGTCGTTTATAAGGCTATAAGAGGTGGTCTTGCAGGAAGTGTAGTGCTTGATGCTAAAGTGCCTAAAGTCTTAGCTAGAGATTTTAATCCTGGATTTAAAATAGACTTACACATAAAAGATTTGAGTAATGCTATGGCAACTGCCAAAGAAGTTGAGGTCCCTCTATTTCTTACAAGTCAAGTAATGGAAATTTTAAAGTCGCTAAAGATAGACGGAAAGGGGCTAAGTGACCATAGCGCAATCATTCAATTCTATGAAAAACTTGCACAGATAGAAGTAAAGAAGGGGAACTAGTAAAGAAAAGATAAAAGGCTCTTCTGGAGAATTTAAGCTCTCCAGAGAGCCTTATACTTAGGATTAGTTTACCCTAAAAGCTTCAGATAAGCTTCTATCTTCCTTTTTTCATTCATTAAGGCGTTATATATAACCTCAGCACTTTCTTTTATCGTCAATTTTGATACTGTATAGTTATTCTCTTTTGTCGCTTTATCTACCTGCTCTATCCATTCTGTAGGAACACTAGAAACTCCAGAGAATGCTCCAGCTATACCTGCTCCAATAGCAGTGCAACAGTCTGTATCTCTACCAAAGTTTACCCCGCCTATAATGGCATCTTTTAAGTTACCCTTTGTTACATAGAATATTGCCAATCCTTTAGGAACTACCTCTTCTCCCCAGCTAAAGCTATACCTTATTCCTTTTCCCGAATAGACAGGGTCAAACTTCTCTCTAAGTTCAAAAGCATCTCTACTCTCTTTTGCTAACTCTATAGCTTTCTCTATTCTATGTCTTCCATCTTTCGGTGCATATTTTAATGCGGTTTCCACTACTCCATCAATAGTAGCATCTGGTCTTACTGCATAGGCTATACTACAGGCAACTACTGATGCCCAATCCAGTCCTCCACCATGTAGCGGTTGATAGAGTCTTCCAACATCCCAGACATCCCTATAAGCTTCTTCTGGATTACAGGCATTTATAAGTCCTATTGGATGGCAAGACCTAGCAAAGGAAATTATTCCCAAAAAGTCTGTATATAATCCTGCGTAAGCAGGATGTATACCACTTGCAACTACTCTGTATAAGACTTCATCACAAGGTTCCATCTGAACACCAAAATTATCTGGATTTATATATTTAAGCCAGGTCTTACCTAAGTCTTCTGCGGTAATTCTCCCATTCTTCTCCTGAATGCTTAGAACAAGAAGCTTTATCCTTTCTACCCCATCCTCTGTCGTTCCAGGAGGTCTTAACCT
>JACIXS010000048.1 GCA_014360335.1 bacterium
CGCCCTCGGTGTTAACCCTCCTGCCATCTCTATGATGTCTTTTAGTCTATCCCCTTCTAATATCTCATACTCCCCTGGATTACGAACCTCTCCTAGCACCTTTACACTGTCTCTCATTACCGGTACGTACACTACATCTCCTGCTTCAAGATAGGGATTTTGAGAGATATCTCCTTTTTTGTAGAATTTATACAGGTCTATAGTTAAAATTTTCTTTTTATTGTCTTTTATTCTTGTTATCTGTATCCGTCTATAAGAACCATTAGGTAGGATTCCACCTGCTAAATTAATAGCCTCTTGAAGTCTAGTCAAAGCCCTAACAGTAACCGTTCCTGGAGAAGCTACAACGCCTGTTATGAAAACCTTAAATGACCTTGGTTCTAGAAGAGCCAGAGAAATTTGGACATTTTTATAATACTTAGGAATTAAACCCTCTAATTTTTTCTTTAAAGACTTTATAGATGAGCCAGAGCAGTAAATAGTACCAACTTCAGGGATAATGATATTTCCATCCGCTGTTATTACTAGCTCATAAGATACATTTACCACTTTCCCTTTCATAGAAAGAAGCAATTTATCTCCAGGACCAAGTATATAGTCATCTGTTATTGGTTCTTCTAATGCAGCTATCTGAGAAGAAGCTATATTAGAAGGATTCAGACCTTGAGAATTTCCAA
>JACIXS010000049.1 GCA_014360335.1 bacterium
ATCCCCCCCGGCGCCCGCAGGATGGTGGCCATCACTTCGCTTTTTCCCTCGGCGGCGAGGAGCACGGCTTTCCGGCCCACCTGGTAGGCCTCCGTGAGGTCCACGGGCGAGGCGTAGAGGATTGCGTCGCGCTGCTCGGTGCCCGGGACCTGGCCCCGGGCAAGCCCCCGGGCCGGAAGGCCCACCTCGTTCAGGTGGTTCACCAGGATCTGGGCCACCGTGGCCCGGGAGGAGGAGAAGGCGGCATGCCCGAAGGCGTCCCTTCTTTCGCCGAGCTCAGCGAGCCTTAGGCCCTCGGAGGCCACCACCAATGCCCGCCCGTTCCGCCGGACCGTGTCTACCACAAGATCTGTGATCTCCTCCAGGGTGGGGGCCATCTCTGGAAGGAAGATCAAAAGAGGAATTTCACGCTCGGGGTCGGCCAGGCGGGCCGCCGCCGGGATGTAGCCCACCCGCCGGCCCATGGCCTGGACCACCAGCACCGGATCGGCCGGGGCCGAGCCCCGGTTCTCCTCCTCCAGGCACTGGATCGTCCAGGCCCAATA
>JACIXS010000005.1 GCA_014360335.1 bacterium
AGGTTATAAATTAGATAATGATTAAATTAAACTCTTTAAAATATTTATTTGGCTATCTTGTTGTTGTTGTGCTCTTTTCAGCATTGTGCTTAATCTATCTTCCCCCTTTGCTACAATCTCACTATATCAATGGTAAGGTTAATGAGCTTACCCATCTTTCCTCCAGTATAGAGAAGGTTATAGAGCCTTTGGTAAGAGAGGAAAATTGGCCAGAATTAGAAAATCTTATTCAAGATATGTTTAGCCAGTTAGAGACCAGAATCTCAATAATCCTTACTGATGGCAAAGTAATTGCAGAAACATATAAAGATTTGGCCGATATGGAGAGTCATTTCCATAGACCAGAAGTAAGAACTGCCCTACGAGGGGAGGTAGCCCATAGAATCAGGTACAGTAGCACTACAAAAGAAGACATGCTCTATGTAGCAGTTCCTTTTATTATAGATGGTCAACTCAAGGCCGTTATCAGATTAAGTGTTTTTCTGGATGAATTAGATTATATTTTGAAACATTTAAGAAATAGGATAATTTTGATTACCATTTTTATT
>JACIXS010000050.1 GCA_014360335.1 bacterium
GAGAAAAAACGTGAGTTAGAGGAAACTTTATCCAAGCTACAAGCCCCAGAGAGGTGGAAACTCTATGGAGATATCCTTTTAGGGTTCAGTTATCAGATACCTGTAGGCTCTGATAGGTTCTCTATAGATTGGGAAGGGGAAAAGGTAGAGATCCCATTAGATCCAGAAAAAACCCCTATAGAGAATGCCCAGGAATACTATGAAAGATATAAGGATGAGAAAAGAAAGATGGATGTTATACCTGGACTTATCTCAGAGATAGATGAAAAGATAAAAGAATTGAATAGAAAGATAGAAGAGATAGATAGAACTAGCTCTTTAGAAGAATTGGATACAGAAAAGACTAGAGTAAGTAAAGAAGAAACATTGCCATATCTAGTCTATAATATCAAAGGGTATGAGGTATGGGTAGGTAAGAATGCAAAATCTAACGAATTAATCACGTTCAAGTTATCATCTCCTTCTGATATCTGGTTTCACGCTAAAGGATACAGTGGCTCTCATGTTATCCTAAGGACAAACGGGAAAAGACTAGAGTATATACCAGAGGAAGTGATACTAGAATCTGCCCGTCTAGCAGCTGAGCATAGTAAAGCTAGATCAGGAACTAAAGTGCCAGTAGACTATACGTATAGAAGGAATGTGAGAGGGGCTGGTAAAAAAAGAGGCAATGTTTTCTACACTAACTATAAAACTATACTGGTATGATATACTATTAATGGTATGGCGGATAGAATAGAGTTAAACAAACAGTTTCAAAAGGCATTAGACCTTTTAGAGAATACTAATAAAAATGTTTTTATAACAGGGAAGGCTGGAACTGGAAAATCTACCCTTTTAAACTACTTTCGTTCTATAACGAAGAAAAAGATAGTAGTCTTAGCTCCTACAGGGGTTGCTGCCTTAAATATAAATGGAGAGACTATTCACTCCTTCTTCAGATTTAAACCTAA
>JACIXS010000051.1 GCA_014360335.1 bacterium
ATAGACGACATTGGGATGGGGTCCGGTTAAAACAGTTGGGGTTCCAACCACTACAGTTCCTGCATCAACTAGACTCATTGCTAGTTTCCCCAGGTCAACAGATGATAGGTCAAATCTTTCTACCTTTATCCCTCTTTCGGTAAGTGAAGAGACAAGGTAATCAACCATAATTTTAGTACTATTATGCATTGATGTATATGGAATCACTACTATATTCTTAGGTACATCTGATGTCCAATCTTTATATGCATCTATGATAAAGTTAGGTTCATTATAGATAGGTCCATGGCTTGGAGCTATGATAGAGATATCTAAATCTTTGATCTTCTCTAGATTTTTCTGTATTATACTTCTAAAAGGCATCATTATCTCTGCGTAATATCTCTTGGCAGATTCATAGACCCTTGCTTTATCAACAGCGTATAGCTCATTAGTAGCTAAGTGAGAACCAAAGAAATCACAGGTAAAGAGTATTTTATCTTCCACTAGATATGTACTCATAGTCTCTGGCCAGTGGACCCAAGGGGTATATATAAATTTTAATGTCTTATCTCCTAAAGAGATAGTCTCTCCGTCTTCTACAGTTATGATTCTTTCTTCTGGGATATGAAGATGGTCGATAAGCATATCTTTTCCCCGTGTAGAGATTATTACTTTAGCTGAACCATATTTCTCTAGAACAGCCGGAATTGAGCCTGAATGGTCCTGTTCCACATGATGGCAGACGATATAGTCTATCTTATTAATATCCTTAAGTTGAGTAAGAAGAACGTTAGTCATAGTTGGGTCTACTGTATCTAAAAGAGCAGTCTTTTCTGTTCCTTCTATTAAATAGGCATTATAGCTTGTACCATCAGGTAAGGGTATTAAAGCATCAAAAAGCCTCCTATCCCAATCAATAGCAGGCAAGAGGTATATTTTATCTTTTATCATTCTGAGTTTCATAATCTCCTCCTAATACAAATTATTAGTATCTTAATATACTTTCTTATATTATACAACTTTTTATAAGATCTGTTAATCTGTGGTTTTGCTATTTTATCTCAATCTTGGGTCTAAAAAGTCTCTCAAACCATCACCAAGTATATTGAAACCTAGAACACTTAAAAATATTGCTATACCTGGAAATGTTACCGTCCATGGAGCAGAGATTATAAAACTTCTTGCCTGACTTAGCATAGCTCCCCATTCTGGAGTTGGTGGCTGAGCTCCCATCCCTAAAAAACCTAAACCCGCTGCACTTAAGATAGAGCCACCATAGCTAAGTGACGCTTGAACAGTAATGGGACCTACTATGTTTGGAAGTATATGCCTAAATATGATCTTAAAGTTAGATTGCCCTAAGGCGTAGGCTGCCATAACATACTCTTGCTCCTTTATAACTAGAGCAGAAGCCCTTACAATCCTTGCAAATGTCGGGATATTGACTATACCAACAGCTATCATAGCATTTTTTAAATCTGGACCTAATGCAGCCATAATTGCTATAGCAAGTAGTATGGTGGGAAAAGCCAACATAATATCAAATAGTCTCATTAGTATAGTATCTATAATACCTCCATAATAGGCAGAAATTAACCCTGCGGTGGCTCCCATCCCTAAGGCTAGGGCTACTGAGATTATACCTATAGTGAGTGAGATTCTTGCTCCATATATAATCCTAGAGAGTATATCTCTACCTAGATCATCTGTTCCGAAGAGATGAGTTCTCGAAGGTGGTTGGAGTCTATCGTAGAGGCTCTGTTCATATGGGTCATAAGGGGCGATAAAATTGGCAAAGATTGCTATAAAAACAAAGAACAAGATTATCAAAAGACCAGCTAATGCAGCTTTATTTTTGAACACCTTGAAGACTTTTTTCATCTTTTCTCCCCTTTACTCATATCTTATCCTCGGATCTATAAATGCGTATATTATATCAACTAGTAGATTTATAAATACAAATATAAAGGCAAAGAATATTATACAACCCTGAATAACTGGATAATCTCTAGCATTTATAGCTTCCACTGAGAGTCTTCCGATACCTGGCCAGGCAAATATAGTCTCTGTAAGGACCGCACCGCCAAGTAGACTTCCAAATTGTAATCCTATAACAGTCACAACTGGTATTAATGCATTTCTCAATGCATGCGTGTATATAACCTTTCTTGTAGGTAAACCCTTAGCCCTTGCTGTTCTTATGAAATCCTGATTTAAAACCTCTAACATACTAGAACGTGTCATCCTAGCTATGGATGCTAGAGGAATTGTCCCTAAACATACCGCAGGCAAAATCATATGGTAGATGGCATCTTTAAAGACGGTAAAGTCACCTCTTATTAGAGACTCTAAAATTATTAAGCCAGTTTTTGCCTTAAAAGTTATTGTAGGGTCAAGCCTACCAGAGATAGGAAGTATATGGAATTTTATCGAGAATATAATTATAGCTATTAATCCAAGCCAGAAGATTGGCATAGATATACCAGCTACCGATATTACGGTGGTAATGTAATCAATGATAGAGTTTCTATGGGTAGCTGCTGTGACACCTAAGATTAATCCAACAGTCGAACCGAATATCATACTACATAGAGTAAGTTCTAAAGTAGCAGGGAAATGTTTATAGATTTCTATACTTACTATCTCATTAGTCAAAAACGATCTGCCTAAATCCCCCTTAATCATATTGTATAGAAAGTAGAAGAACTGTATAATCTTTGGCTTATCTAAACCTAATTGAGTCCTAATCTTTTCTAGTGCCTCTTCACTGGAATGTTCCCCAAGGAGTATCTGCGCAGGGTCTCCAGGAATTGACCTTATAAGGAAGAACACAACCGCACTTACCCCTATCATTACTGGTATCATTATAAGAAGTCTTCTAATTATATACCTATACAAGAACTTAGCCTCCTTGAAACTATAAGGGGAGTGAGTTTAACAAACCCACTCCCCTAGAATTGCTTTGAATTATTTATCTAGCCATACCCTTGTAAACTTTATAGCGCTTATAGCAGGTATTGAGAAGTTCTTAACATATTTCCTAGTAGCAGCTACTGCACTTGTATGAGCTATTGTTACCCAAGGAGCATCTTCTTTTATTATAACCTGAGCAGATTCATATAGCCTCTTTCTTGCTGGAATGGATGTTGTCTGCTGGGCTTTTATAAGTATGTCATGAAGTTTATCGTTCTTGTAAAAAGCTATATTACTAGCCACTCCCTTCTTAGCATTATCTTTATCAAGTAGGACATATATAGTATTATCAGGGTCACCATTATCAGATCCCCAACCGAGTATAGCCATTTCATGCTCACCATTTCTAGTCTTCTGTAGATAGGTTCCCCAGTCATAAGTGACTATCTTAGCTTTAATCCCTACCTTCGCAAGATCAGCTTGAATCGCTTCTGCTACTTTCGTTGGTTGAGGGATATACACTCTTGGTATTGGTGGGGTCCAAAGAGTAGTTTCAAACCCATTAGGATACCCTGCCTTTGCTAGTAATTGCTTTGCCTTCTCCGGGTTATATTCGTAATCCTTCACTTTATCATTATATCCCATCATATTTGGTGGGATTGGATTCTTAGCTACTATACCAATTCCTCTATAAAAGGCGTCTACTATAGCCTTCTTATTGATTGCATGATTTATGGCTCTTCTTACTAAGACATTGTCAAACGGCTTCTTTTCAACATTCATAGCAAGATAGCATATATTTAATGCAGGGACTTGGTAGAAGGTTATATTTGGATCAGCTTTTATTGCAGGTATATCATCCGGATTTATACCATCCATAGCATCTATTGTTCCTCTCTGTAATTCTAACCAACGAACAGAATTGTCTGGGATTACTCTGAAGATAAGTTTATCTAAATAAGGTCTTCCGCCCCAGTAGTCAGTATTTGCCTCTAGGACTATCTTGTCCTTTGGAACCCATTCTACGAATTTGAACGGACCTGTCCCTACAGGATTCTTAAAGAAGTCTGCCCCATATTTTTTAACCGCTGTAGGACTTACTATAGCACAGGAGAACATAGCAAGATTGGCTAAGAATGGAGAAAATGGATATTTTAAGATAAACCTTACAGTGTAGTCATCTACAATCTCTACCTTTTCCAAAGGTTCCAGTGCAAACTCTGCATACTCCCATTTTCCATACTTATAGTATGGATGATTCTTATCGAACTGACGGTCAAAGCTAAATTTTACTGCTTCTGCATTGAATGGAGTCCCATCATGAAATCTTACGCCCTTTCTGAGTTTAAATGTCCAAACTTTTCCGTCGTTAGAGACCTTCCAGCTGGTTGCCAAAACGGGAACTATATCAGTTGTCTCACCTTTAAATCCTACTAGCCCTTCAAAGATCATTTCTGTTACCCTGGTAGACTCACCATCTGTTACGTCTGCAGGATCTAAGCCTACAGAATCTCCGCCTCTGCCAAAGATTAGAGTGCCACCATACTTTGGAGTTTCTGCTCCGAAAGCTACCGAACTAACTAACAGGAAAATCACTAACAATAACCCTAATAACTTCTTCATTTTCTTCACCTCCAGATTTTGAATTTATTAAATAATAAACCTTTCACCTACTTTAAGTCAATAGTCTATTTACTGTAACCTTTTTATAAGTCTAGCTACACGCTTTCCGTAATCCTTACATGCTTTTAGAACTTTATCGTCGGGATTGCCGATAGAGACAGGACCATAATGGTCTCCGCCAGGGTTACCTTGGATAATCATTCCATGGACCAATAGTGCCTCTATTATAGCTAGAATAGTAGTTTCGTTGCCTCCTGCTATGCCACCAGAGGATGCAAAGGCACCACCTACCTTACCGTCTAATCTACCGTGAAACTTTACACTCTCGTCCAATAGTTTCTTTATCTCGCCTGCAGGTAGACCATAGTAGGTTGGAGAGCCTAGAATAATACCATCATACTCTAGAAGCTCTTCCGCTTTTGTTTCTTTTACATCCTTTACTACCACGTCCACTCCTTCCTCTCTTATCCCTTCCTCTATACTTAAAGCCATCTTCTTAGTATTTCCTGTTCTTGAATAATAAACTATAAGCACCTTTGCCATAGCTCCCAGTCCCTCCTCTTAAAGATTTATGATATAATTCTAACTTGTGATTTCTAAAAAATCTATATGTATGGAGGCAGAGAAGGTGGAAAGCAAAGTAAGAGTAGCTCTAATTGGTTGTGGAAGGGTTGCGGGGGTTCATGCTCAAGCGTTAAAGAGGTTGGAAGAGACAGAATTAAAAGCGGTAGTAGATATAGTAGAGGAAAAGGCTAGATTCTTTAGTGAGACCTATGATGTAAAAGACTGGTATACTGATTACCATAAGGTTTTAGAAAGAGAGGATATAGATGCGGTAGAGATTTGTCTTCCACACTATTTGCATGCAGAAGTAGCTATAAAGGCTATGAAGTCCGGTAAGCATGTTCTTACTGAGAAGCCGATGGCAATAACATTAGAGGATGCGGACAGAATGATAGCTACCGCTGATGAATGTAACGTAAAACTTGGGGTAATCTTTCAGAATAGGTATAATGATGCCTCTGTTGCGGTAAAGAAAGCTATAACTTCTGGACAGTTAGGAGAGATAAAGGGGGCAAGGATGATGCTTACCTGGCATCGTCCTGATAGTTATTATAGAGAGAGCGATTGGAAAGGGACATGGGACAAGGAAGGAGGAGGAGTTCTTATAGACCAGGCTATTCATACTATAGACCTTATGCAATGGCTTATAGGAGCTGAGATAGACTATATAAGAGCTACTTATGATACAAGGGCTCACAGTTATATAGATGTAGATGACGTTGCAGAGGCTTATATAAAATTTAAACCGGATATAGTAGGCTGTGTATATGCTAACTGTTTCTATCCTTATGATGCTCCCGTATTTCTAGAGATATTTGGGACGAAAGGTATAGCTCACATTATTGGAGACAAAGCTACTATATATCTAGGAAACACTACAATACAGGTAGAACAGTCTAGTAATCCGGGGAGTGGACTTAGATATTGGGGTTCAAGCCATGAAAGACAGATAAAAGACTTTTACAGAGATGTTTTGTTGGGAAGAACACCCTTTATCGATGGGAGGGCTGGAAGGGTTGCTCTAGCTATGGTTTTGGCTATGTATGAGTCTAGTAGAACAGGGAAACCAGTAAAGTTCCCTTATTAAGAAATGAATCCATATTTGGCTACTTTTCTTTTAGCGATGACACCAGTGGGAGAGCTTAGGGCTTCTCTCCCACTGGCTATATTGGGTTATAAGATACCAGTAGAGATAGCCTTTTTAATCTCGTACCTAGGGAATATAATCCCCCCAATACTTATTATTCTTTTTTTAGACCCAATTTCACAGTTTTTAAGTAAGAAGTCTATTTTCTTTAAAAATTTTTTTGATTGGATATTTAGACGAACTCGCACTAAAAGTAAAATTATTGAAAGATACGAGATGTTAGGATTAGTGATATTTATTGCTATACCTCTCCCATTAACTGGGGCATGGACAGGTTCTATAGCTTCGTTCTTACTAGGGATGAAGCCTGTCAGGGCGATACTCTCAGTATTAATAGGGGTACTTATTGCTGGGGTTATAGTAACTCTAAGTACTTTAGGAATAGTATCTTTGTTTTAGGGAAGCTAGTGTGAATCTTTGCTTAGGTGCGCATCTATTTATATCTAAGGGACTTTCAAAGACTATAGAAGAAGCCTATAGATTAGAGCTTTGCACGTTTCAATTTTTCTCGAGAAATCCTAGAAGTCTAAGAAGTCTTAAGAAACCAGAAAGAGTGGAAATACCATTTAAGGTATTTTTCTTGCACAGCCCTTATCTTCTAAATCTAGCTAGCCCTGAAGAGTATATATACAGTAGTTCCAAACAAGCCTTATTGGAGGACCTCTTATGGGGAGATTCGATTGGAGCTACTGGTATAGTAGTACATCCGGGAAGCCACAAGGGGTCGGGGAGAGAAAATGGGCTTCGTAGGATTATATATGCTTTGGAAGAGATTATGGATAGGACTGATACAAAGTGTAAGATTATACTGGAAAATACTTCTGGATCAGGAACAGAGTTAGGTTCTAGCCCTGAGGATTTCAGATTTATAATAGATAACTTACGAGATAAATCGAGAATTGGTATCTGTTTAGATACTTGTCATCTCTTTACCGCAGGATTTGATATAAGAACAAGAGATAATATAGCAGAGACATTTAATAGATGGTTTACAGTTATAGACCCTGTATACCTTATGCTCTTTCATACGAATGACTCTAAAGGTTCATTAGGGTCTCGACTGGATAGACATAACCATATAGGGGAAGGAGAGATAGGCGAAGAGGGGTTTAAAAATTTATTAACCTTCGAACTATTTAGAAGTAGACCTCTCATAATAGAGACACCTAAAGAACCTGAAGGCTCAGACGAAAAGAATCTTAAGAAACTGAGAACTCTAGCAAATCTTCACTAGTTCCTTTTGCTCTTGTAAATTGAGTATCTTTGTGATAAATTTATATCTGTATGGAGAGGTGGCTGAGTGGACTAAGGCGCTCGCCTGGAGAGCGAGTGGGCAGTAAAACCTGCCCCGTGGGTTCGAATCCCACCCTCTCCGCCATATTTAGGAAAAACCCCGGCTGTGCTAGGTGGGGAGTTAGCGGTGCCCTGAACCTGCAACCCGCTATAGCAGGGCTGAATTCCCTCCTTGAGGTTAGGTTGGTGCAGGCAATTTTATGTGGGACAACGATGAAAACTAGGCCCTATACAACGGAGACCTACGAACCCCGCCAGGTCCGGAAGGAAGCAACGGTAAGTAGTCATCTCCGTGTGATATAGGACTACCTAGTTGGAGTTGTTTCCACATAAAAACCTGTGTCAGCCCTAATCGATTGGAGGGTGCACAGCCGGTTTTTTCTTAGAGGGGGACTTAAAGTCTATGGACTATGTAGCTCTATATAGAAAGTGGAGATCACAGAGATTTAGTGAAGTAGTGGGACAAGAACATATAGTAAAAGCCCTCTCAAACGCATTAAGGATGGGATGGATTTCTCATGCATATCTATTCTCAGGACCAAGAGGAACAGGAAAGACTACAGTAGCTAGGATATTTGCCAAGGCATTGAATTGTAGAGAAGGTCCTACAGTAGAACCTTGTAATAAGTGTGATCAGTGTATCTCTATACAACAAGGAACATCTTTAGATGTTATAGAATTAGATGCTGCAAGTAACAGAGGTATAGACGAGATAAGGAATCTTAGAGAACAGACCAGATTTGTTCCTATGGGAGGAAGATATAGGGTCTTCATAATAGATGAGGCTCATATGCTTACACAGGAAGCCTTTAATGCCCTTTTAAAGACTCTAGAAGAGCCTCCTCCAGGTGTAATCTTTATATTAGCGACGACTGACCCACAAAAAATTCCTCCTACTATACTATCTAGGTGTCTTAGATTTGATTTTCGCAGAATACCTGATGAGCTTATAAAGAAGCGATTGGAGGAGATAGCAATAGGAGAAAATATAGGCTATGAGGAGGAGGCTTTAGGGATACTAGCTAGATATGCAGATGGCTCTCTTAGAGATGCATTGGCATATATGGAAGAGGCTATACTATATGGGGGAGGAAGCCTGAAGGAAAAAGATGTTGTAGAATGTCTAGGGGTTCCCTCCCAAGTACAGATAAGGAAATTTCTATTGGCAGTTTATAGGGGAGATGTAAATAGAGGCCTAGAAGTTATAGATGAAGTTATGGAAAGTGGAGTTGAGCCTAGAATATTTGTAGATAATGTTATTTCTGAATTGAAAGACTTAGCTTTAAGAAGCGATAGAAAACAGGAGATTAACTGGAGCTTGGAAGATATAGCAAAGTGTATATCTATAATGGAGGACCTCTCCCTGAAGTTTCGGTGGTATAGTTTTCCTAAACTTGTTTTGGAAGTTGGTTTAGTAAAGCTTATAAGTAACTTTAAGAAGGCGACTATCATATCAGAAGTACAAAGACCAGAAATTCCAGTGGTTGAGCTTTCTGCAGATTTTAATAGAATAAAAGACCTCTGGCCCCTATTCTTAGAATCGGTAAGAAAAGAAAGCATAAGATTACATGCTATGCTTAGGGAGTGTTATCCCCTTTCATTTACCGATAATACATTAGTTATAGGAATAAAGGCCGGATTTTCTTTCCATTATGAATATCTTTCTAGGCAGGAAAATAGAAGAATTTTAGAAAGAATGTTTCATAGCCTCTTGAAGAGGGAGATTAAGATAGAATTTGTAATGGGAGAAAGTAAAGATAATAAACTAAAGGCTACTGCTAATAAAGTGGCAGAAATGTTTAATGGTTCAATAATAGAAACAGAACCTAAGAAGGAGGAAAAAGATGATGAAGATGGATAGAGGTAATATCCTAAAACAGCTTCAAAAACTGCAGGATGATATGAAGAAGACTCAAGAAGAACTTGCCAATGAAGTTATTGAAGGAAGCGCTGGAGGGGGAAAGGTAATAGTCAAATGTAACGGTAACCAGGAGATATTGGAGATTAAAATAGCAAAGGAGGTAGTTGACCCTGAAGATGTAGAGTTACTAGAAGACCTTGTTCTAGCTGCTGTAAGAGATGCACTAGAAAAGTCAAAAGGGCTAGCAGAAGAAAAGATGTCTGATTTTACCAAGAAGTTTGGCATACCTGGTCTGTTATAGATGACTGAAAGTTTTAATAGGTTAGTATCTGAGCTGGAGACACTACCTGGTATAGGTCCTAAATTAGCTGTTAGAATAGCTTACTACATATTTAAATCTCCAAGAGAAACAGTAGCAAGGTTAGTTCAGGCTATTAATGATGTAAAAGAAAAGGTAAGACCTTGTTCTATCTGTTTTAATCTTACCGAAGAAGAGATATGTGATATATGTAAGGATACCCAGAGAGACCAGTCTGTTATATGTGTGGTAGAGGAACCTAAAGATATTATTCCTATAGAAAATACCCATTCCTATAATGGTTTATACCATGTTTTGATGGGGGCTATAGCTCCTCTTTCCGGTGTAGGACCAAAAGATTTAACAATTGATGCTCTATTGGAGAGGGTAAAAAAAGGTGTAAAAGAGGTGATTATAGCTACAGATTTAAATGTAGAAGGGGAAACTACTGCTATTTATTTAAGCAAATTACTTAAACCCTTTGGAGTAAGAGTAACCAGACTTGCTCAGGGTTTACCTACCGGTTCAGAGATTGAATATGCAGATGAATTTACTCTAAAAGAAGCGATTATCTGGAGAAAGGAGATGAAGTAGATGATTAATGAGTGGAACCGTATTTTAGTGTTTGGAGCTCATCCAGATGACGAGATAATTGGCGTAGGGGGAACAATAGCTAGATTAAGTAGGATGGGGAAGGAAGTTTATGTTGTTACCTTTACTGCAGGTGAAACAGGATATTCTCGTCCTGAAGAGAAAGATATTATAGCCAATACTAGACTTAGAGAAGCACAGGCTTGTGATAAGATTTTAGGGATTAAAGAAAGGGTCGTTCTAGGTAGGCCTACTCAAGGGGTTGTGAATGACAGGGAGACTTATCAAGAATGTGTAAGGCTTATCAGAAAGTATAAGCCAGATGTAATATTTACCCATTGGAATAGAGATAAGCACAGAGACCATAGAGCGGTTTCTGAGGTTACCGAAGAAGCGTGGTGGAAGGCTCAAGAGAATGTTCTAGCAGATATGGGTGCTCCATGGAGAGCCAAGGAGCTCTATTTTTACGAGATAAACGAGTTATTTACATTTCCCTCTCTCCTTATAGATATCTCTGATACTCTAGAGTTTAAACTTAAGGCTATGGAGACACAGGTTTCTCAAATGGATGTTTTACCAAATATAATGCGATATATCGAGGCTCTTGCTCAGGTAAGAGGATACCTTAGAGGAACAAGGTATGCTGAAGCTTTCCTATTATCCTCTTTTTTAGGAAGATTAGATTAGATATATGGGATTTACACTAATAGAGCTCTTAGTAACTTTGGCTATTTTAAGCCTAGTGAGCCTATTAAGTGTTAATCCTTTTAGTAGAGTATTAGAATACAATAATTTGAATACTAGTGCTATATTACTTGCAAAATCTATAAGGATGTGTCAAAATATTAGCATGGAGGAAGGGGTTCGTACTAGGATTCTTTTAGACTTTGTGGATAATAGTTATCATCTTATAAAAGTAGAAAAGCTCCCTAGAGTCTTTTCTACTTATTATCTTGGAAATGATATAGTCTTCTCTTGGACGAACTTTAGTAAAAATATTATAGAGTTTGATCCTGTGGGATGTCCAGATATGAGAGATGTTGGGACTCCTGATAAAGGGGGAACGATAGCTATAAAGTCTAAGAGTAATAGATATTTATATATAATTGTCACACCCGTGACAGGCAATGTTAGGATATCAGAAAGACCACCATAACAGAGGTTTTACTATTATAGAGGTTATTCTTGCTCTTCTCGTCATAAGTCTAGTAATAATAGGTGTATTGATGTTTTTTCCTACTTCGAGAAAAGCGACCGAAGAATCAGCATTAAAAACTAGAATAGCTAATAGTGTGGTTTCAGAAGTAGAAGTTCTAAAGGCAGTAGGATATAAAAATTTAAAGAAACTGCTTGATTATGAAGGAGAAGCTAAGGATAAGCTTTTGGTGGAGTTACTTATAAAAGAAAACTCAATAAAGGTCTATTTTGACGATATAGAGATTCAGAGCCCACCTTCTTCTTTACTTGACATACTGAAGGTTAATAATTGGAAGTCCTCTCTATCTGAATTAGGGGTAGAGAAAGGTATAATAGAGATAAAGACAGTAGGCGGTGTTGAGAATCTTATTGGTGTTAGGGTTAGAGCAGAGTATGGTTCTGGGAAGAATTATGAGATTAATACGTATATATCGCTATAGATACGGTTTTACAATGATAGAGTTGTTAATTACTTTAATAGTTTTTATCTCTGTTATTGGAATGATATACGCTACTTATAGTATGGGCATTTTTATGTGGAAGACTACAGAGTCAAAACTTTGGACTGTTCAAGAAGCTAGGATGTCTTTGGAAAGGATAATCAGAGAGGCTAGAGGGGCAAAGGAAGTAACAGAAACAGGAGATAGACTTACCTTTGAAGATATTAGTGGAAAAACTATATCATTTTATAAGAGTGGTGATAAGATTCTTAGAAAAGTAGACGATTCAGGGAACAATATTATAGCTACAAATGTAAAGAGTTTTTCGGTAGAACCTGTTGGAGACTCGTATAAGTTGGAGATTACTTTTAGCGACAATTATACTGTTTCAGAGATGTTTACTCCGAGAAATAAATGAAGAGGTGGTTTATGAGGTTTAATAGGCATAAAAGTGTAGTTGGAATTGATTTTGGGACCTATGCTATAAAAGCAGTTGAGATAGAGTCTATGGAGGACGGTATATATGTAAAAAGATTTGGCTCAGTGTCCTATACTGAGAAGGTTATAGAGGATGGAGAATTTTTGAATGTCCCTCTCATTACAGAATTTATTGATAATCTATGGAGGGACAATAATTTTGAGAGTAGGGATGTAGCTGTATCTTGGAAGAGTGAAAATGAGTTTACTAGAGTCTTTACTTTACCTATATTACCAGATAAAGAATTATACGAGGCAGTGAGATTAGAGATATCAAGCAGATATGATATAGATACAGATTTAGTAGCATTTGATTATGTAATTTTAGATAAAAATGAAAAGAATCAAGAGATGAAGGTCTTAGTATCAGGAATTCCTAAAGAAACTGCTAGCACAATATATAACATCTTTAAAGAGCTTAATTTTAGATTAAAAATCCTTGAACCTGAATTTGTTTGTCAGCTAAATTTGCTGAAGCCAGATGAGGGTAACTTTATACTCCTAAATATAGGAGCAAGAACCACTATGTTGTATATGTGTAAGGGAAACCTTGTAAATGTTATAAGGACTCTGAGATTTGGGGGAGATAGCGCTACAGATATTATATCTTCTACTTTAAACATATCTTTTGAAGAAGCAGAGAGGTGGAAAAAAGAACAGTTTGTACAAGAGGTTGGCTATAGTAAGATAATGGTCAGTGAGGCATTACTTAATAATTTCCTTACATTATTTAGAGAGATTAATAGGTCTATCGATTATTTTTATCAGCTTACATATGCTTATCCTACCAGAGTAATACTTGATGGTGGTGGTTCACTTGTAGTGGGACTAAGAGAATACCTTAATAGGGAGTTAGGTCTTCCAGTAGAGTTGTTAGACCTGAGCAGTGTTATTAAAAACAGTGAGGAAATAACTGACCCGAGTTTGTATTCTATAGCTGTAGGTTCTGCGTTAAGCGGAATAGGTTATAAATGCCCCTATAGTTTTTTTGATAACCTCGAATTTGGGAGGATATCGGTCTGATGTTAGACCTAACGAGGGAATTTAAGAGAGAAGAAAATAGAATAAGGTTGCAATCTATTTTGCAAACTATACTTATTATTGTTTTTGTGGCAAATGCCTTTCTTACCTACTATATACTTTGGCTTAGAGGGAATATTATAAAGATGGAGATAGAAAGTATAGATGCTCAGTTAAACGTGCTCCTTCCTATAGAAACTAGGATAAGGAGTAAAACTACAGAACTGAATATGCTTATAGCTAAAAGGAGGGAGATAGAGAGTAAGATAAGTGCTCCGAGAGCCAATCTTGATGTCATAAGGGATATATCACTGTATGCGCCTTCTGATTTCTGGTTGACTAATGCTTCAATCTCATCTACAGGGATAAATTTCGACGGATATGGAATCTCTATAAAAGGCATAAAGAATTTTATACAGTTACTACTGGAGAATATTCCTAATACCTCCCTTTCTAGAACAAATATACAGAAAGTAAAGTTAGATGGGATTGATTGTTATAATTTTCATATAGAGATCCTGAGAGGTGCACAGTGAGAATTAATTTTAAAGATTGGAGATTCATAATACTTATATCGGTAATATTTTACATACTGTGGATAACTTTTGTTGTATATCCACAGGGATTAAGGATACAAGAACTTCAGAGAGAATTAAGTGAGAAGAGAGCAAAATTAGCTAGAGCACAGCTTTATCCTATTAGAGAGAGACAATTAGACTTAGCAATAAAGGAAGAAAAGACTCGAATAGAAGAGCTTCGAAATAATCTTTATTCTTATGATGTTTTGGTAAACTTATTGAAGGATATCGAGGAGATAAGTAAAAAGCATAATATGGAAGTAGTAAGTTTAAGTGGTCCAGATAAGAATGAGGGTAAGGTAAGTTTTAGTTTTACGCTAAAGGGTAGATATACAGATTTTGTTTTATGGGCTTATGAGCTAAGTGCGACAAAGACGCTAAATATAATACAGTTGAATGCAAAGATAGAGGATAAGGATATTGTTTATAGTGGTATTTTAGAGACTACACCTTTTGAGGAGGTTAAGGGTGTACAATAGGGTTACTTTTTTGATAATAATTGCCTTAGTTTGTATAAGTGTGTTGGGAACAGTTATTCTTGTAGGTAGATTTACTCGGGAGGAATATCAACCAGCTACCATACCACCGCCTTTACCAGAGATCCCAAAGGAGGAAGTAAAGGAAGTAGCATTTCAGTATGCTCCAGATGTTTATAGGGACCCATTTAAAAAGCCTATAACTGTGAAGATTGCTACAGAAAAGACAGAAGAAGCCATCTTAGCAAAACCCGCTCAGCCAACTCCAGTAACTACTCTTAAACTAGAGCCAGTCAGAGTGCCTCCTGTTAAAGAAACTAAGCCACAGGAAACTAGGGTGATTGAAGAGAAAAGACCTGAAAGAGAGGTCAAAGTAAATAAAAAGGTAGCGTCTGAGCCTAAGCAGGTAGAATCTAAGGGGGAAGCTCCTCCTTTAGTTAAGATAACAGGTATTATCTACGATAATGCCCCTTTCGCTATAATAGAATTTGAAGGCAAAAGCGGAATCTTTGAAGAAGGGGACAAATTGAGTCAAGATTTGATAGTAAAAAAGATATATTTAGATTCTGTAGACCTTAAATGGAAAGATAGGGTCTACAATATAAAACTAGGGGGTAACTAGTATGAAAAAGTGTATAACATTTTTATTGACTATTCTTCTGATTGTCTCATCAGTTAAGTTTGTATTAGGAGAAGGATTAGCAAATGTAAGTTGGTATATAGAAGGAGATAAATTAATAATCGATTTGAGGTCTCCGACTAGAGTAACTTATACATCCTTTATCTTGAATAATCCTGAGCGTCTTGTAATTGATGTATATAATACAACGATTTCAAGGTCTCAGAACTTTGAAATAAATAGATCTCCGGTAAGAGTTTTGAGGATGGCTCCTTGGGACGATAATAGATTAAGAATTGTGTTGGAAGGGAATAAAATTCCTAAATACCAGATAGATTTATTGGAGAATGAATCAAGGCTTTCTATTATTGTTCAGTTAGATATTTCTCCAGTTAATGGATCTCTAAGAAAGATAATATATGGCAATAACAATGTTTCTATATATACTACTTCGTCTTGTAAGTTTAAGTCTCTACTAGATGATAATCCCCCTAGATTTATAATGGAATTCCCTAATATGTCTTTTAGTGGAAGAATTGAGAATATTGCGAAGTCTACTGTTGTAAACAGAGTTATAGCTTATGATTATGAGGATGTAGGTAAAAATATAAATACTGTAGTGGTGATAGAACTTAAAGATAAGATTGAACCAATAATAAGAGAAGATAAATCTAAGAATATAGTACAGTTAAGTTTTGGTAAAGAAGTTCAAAGTGTAGCTATAACTCCAGCACGACCTACTACTCCTACAGAGCAGATTAAGAAACCTACAGTTCCTTTAGTAGAGAAAAGAGTGTCTCTCTCGTTTAAAGATGCTGATATAAAGGACGTTCTTCAAGCTTTATCTATTAAGGCAGGAGTTAATATTGTTATAGATGAGGGGGTTTCTAAGAAAATTACTCTAGTTCTAAATAATGTTACTGCTAGAGAAGCTTTAGAGATGATAACAAAAGCTTCGGGATTAGCCTATGAAAGGTGGAATAATGGTTATATAGTAGCCACTCCGAAGAGATTACTTGAAATATTAGATTCTGGAATTCCTCAGAGAGAGGAGACAAAACAGGTAGTAGAGGCGATAGAGATAAAGGGAGACCCAGCTCAGGTACAGAA
>JACIXS010000052.1 GCA_014360335.1 bacterium
AATGAAGGGATTCCTACCTCTATAAGACTTCTTACTATAACAACTAATATCTCTTTACTCTTTTTATGCATAGGTAAATTTGGTATAATACTTACTATCAAAATTTATCACTCCTTTCTGGTTGGATTTTTTATTATAGTATACCAATTCCAGCCAGAAAGGAGCACTCTTTCTAAAAAGTGATTACACCCCAGTAGCTAAATCCGTTACAATTGTATATTAGATATTTTTATGCTAGAATAAAAAATAAAAAGATTACCGTATATGGAGGTGAACATAAATTTGAGCCTTAGTAAAGAGGAAAAAATGGAAGTTATTAGCAAGTACCAACTACATGATAGAGATACAGGGTCTATAGAAGTGCAGATAGCCCTCCTATCAGAGAGGATTAATAGATTGACCGAACATCTAAAGGTCCATAAGAAGGATTTTCATTCGAGACGTGGACTCCTTATGATGGTAGGTCATAGGAGGAGACTCTTGGAGTATCTCCGTAGGAAAGATATAGATAAATATCAAGAGCTTGTAAAGGAGCTGGGACTTAGGGCATAAAGACTATGGTAAGATTAGAGAAGGATTTTTTAGGAAGACAGTTAGTATTAGAAACAGGAAGATTAGCCAAGCAGGCTACATCTTCAGTCTTGGTAAGGTATGGAGATAGCGTTGTTCTAGTTACCGTAGTTATATCTGATGAGCCAGAGAAGGATGCGGATTTTTTGCCCTTAACGGTAGATTTTGAGGATAGATTCTATGCTGCTGGTAAAATCCCTGGTGGATTTATAAAGAGAGAGGGGAGACCATCTGAAAGGGCTATCTTGAATGCTAGAATAGTGGATAGACCTATAAGACCCCTTTTCCCAGAGGGATTTTTCCATAGCATTCAGATTATTATAACTACATTATCTACTGATCAGGAGAATCCGCCAGAGCTTTTAGGTCTATGGGGAGCATCTACCGCCCTTTGTCTTACAGGAGCTCCATTTAATGGACCCATTGGAGCGGTTAAGGTTGGGCTATTAGATGGGGAATTTGTCTTCAATCCTCTGTCTTCTCAGTTGGAAAAGAGTGATTTAGACCTATTGGTAGTTGGGACAAGGGACAATATAGTTATGATAGAGACGCAAGCCAACGAGATACCTGAGGATAAATATATAGAGGCATTATATCGAGCAATGGATTATATTAGAGAGAATATCTCCTTCCAGGAAGAATTTATTCAGATGGCAAAGGAAGAGATGACCCAGTCTAACAATTATACGATTATCCAACCAGACCCAGAATTGGCTGACTTTATAAGAAGAACGACTTATGAGAGGATTAACGAGATACTAAGGATAAGAGTTAAGAAAGAGAGAGAAGCTAGAATGTCTAAAGAACCTTCTGAGCTTATAGAAAATGCCCTTTTGGAGATGGGAGAAGCAGGGGATGTTTTAAGAGAGAAGCTTGAATCTAATCCTGTTATGGTCAAGATGATCTTCAAGGCTATGGAAAGGGAGATATTGGAGCGTATTGTTCTGGATGAACGGACAAGGGCAGATGGTAGGGCTTTTAACCAACTTAGACCTATTTTCTGTGAGGTGGGTTTACTCCCTAGAACTCATGGCAGTGCAGTATTTACTAGAGGAGAGACACAGGTATTAACAGTAGTGACTCTTGGTTCTAAGGGAGAAGAGCAGATAATAGACGATCTTGGTATAGAAGAGAGTAAAAGATATATGCACCATTATAACTTCCCCCCATACTCTGTAGGAGAAATAAGACCACTTAGAGGGCCTGGAAGAAGAGAGATTGGGCATGGAGCTTTGGCAGAGAAGGCTTTGGTTCCAGTAATTCCCGGCGAGGATATATTCCCCTATACTATTAGGGTAGTATCGGATGTCTTGGAATCTAATGGGTCTACTTCGATGGCGAGTGCCTGCGGAAGCACTTTAGCACTTATGGATGCAGGTGTCCCTATAAAAGCTCCAGTGGCTGGTATAGCTATTGGACTTGTATCTAGGAGTGATGAAGAGTGGGTTACTCTTACTGATATTCAGGGTTTAGAGGATGCCTATGGAGAGATGGACTTTAAGATAGCTGGTAGTAGAAAAGGCATTACTGCTGTTCAGCTTGATACAAAAAGATTCAACGGTATCCCTATATATATGCTTGAGAAGGCATTGTTTCAGGCTAAGGAAGCCAGAGAGATTATAATAGATAAGATCTTGGAGACGATTCCTGCACCAAGAGCTAATCTTTCTCCATATGCTCCGAGAATATTTGCTCTTACTGTTTCCCCTGATAAGATAGGAGATATTATAGGTCCTGGCGGAAAGGTTATAAAGAAGATAATAGAGGAGACAGATGTAAAGATAGATATAGAACAGGATGGGCGGATATATATCTATTCTCACAACGAAACCTCTGGGAAGATCGCTAAGAGCAAGATAGAAGAAATAGCCAAGGAGATAGAGGAAGGTCAAATCTACGAAGGAAAAGTTACTAGAGTCACAGATTACGGAATTTTTGTAGAGATACTTCCTGGTAAAGAGGGACTACTCCATATCTCTCAGATGGAAAGGTTAAAGGGACCTATAAATAAGGTTTTTAAGCCTGGAGATACGGTCTTAGTTAAGGTTTATGAGATAGATAATCTAGGAAGGATAAGTCTTACTAGGAAAGGATTAGTTCAAACAGAAAAGGAAGCACCTAGGAGGGTTATCGATCAACGTCGGAAGTAGTCCTACTAGATAGAGTTCAAGGAGCTAAGTCGGTTAGTATAGGTTTCTGGTATCTTATTGGTTCTCGCATAGAGAGGGAAGGCGAGAAGGGTTATTCTCATCTTATAGAACATTTGATATTTCAGGGAACTGAAGATAAAGATGCTAAGGCATTGGCTTTAGAATTCGATAAATTAGGTACAGAAGCTAATGCCTTTACCGAACGAGATAATACCTGTTTTTATGTAAAGGTTTTAAAGGAATATGCCTTGTCAGCTATTGATTTACTAGCTCAAATGTTAAGTTACCCTGCTTTTAGAGAGAAGGATGTAGAAAAAGAGAAGAGGATAGTGATTGAGGAGTACAAGTCGTATATGGATAATCCTGAGCAGAAGGTCCATGATATGGGGCTTAAGGCTATATGGGGTGACCATCCGTTAACATATTCCCCTCTTGGTAAGATGGAAGATTTAGTAGAAGCTGACCCAGATAAGCTTAGGTCTTTCTGGATGGAAAACTATACATCAGATAACCTTCTTATAGCGATAGCTGGAGATATTGATGAGAGAGATGTTAAGGACATAATCTCTCAGTACCCACTAATTAACAGAAAATCAAAGAATGTTAGGTCTCTCTCTCCTCCGAATATAGACCCTGTACTTGTCTGTGAGGATGATGATACCGAGGTTACCCATATAGTTCTTGTAGGTCCTGGAGTATCCTATGACGAACCGTATCTTTATCCAGCGAGCGCATTAACTGTAATACTGTCTAATAGTATGGGGGCAAGACTCTTTCAGAAGATAAGAGAAGAAAGAGGTTTAGCTTACTCCCTATACTCTTATCTTCTTCCATTCAAAGATACGGGAGTTTTTGCCTCTTACGTAGGGACTGGAAGTAATTCGAACGAAGAGGTCCTTAAGATTATTTTAGATGAGTATAAATCTCTCTGTAATGAAACCATAACTGACGATGAGTTGGAGAGGGCTAAGGTTCATCTTTCATCTAGTTTGATATTAGGAACCGAAGGGACATTTGGTAGAATGGAATATCTAGCTAAGTCGTTTTATTCTTATGGAAGGGTTATACCTATAGAAGAGATATTAGCTAAGATCCAAGAGATTACTCCAAGGGATATACAGGAAGTTTCTTGTAGACTATTTAATAATGACCTTGGTATAGCGGTTTTGGGAAGAGAAGGTAGAAAGGTAGGGGAAAGATTATGGAAAGTGTTAAAGTCTTACTTAAAAGATTAGACACTAATAGTGCTATCCCTACTTATATGACAAGTGGTTCTTCAGGATTGGACCTCTACTCAGCAGAAGAAAAGGTGATCCCTCCGGGGAGATGGGAGATGGTATCTACTGGTATAGCAGTTGAGATACCTCAAGGATATGAAGGACAGATTAGATCTAGAAGCGGGCTTGCCAAAAATTATGGGATTTTTGTGCTAAATAGCCCTGGGACAATAGATAGTGACTATAGAGGCGAAGTAAAGGTTATACTTATGAATCTTGGGAATGAACCATTCAAAGTAAATATTGGGGATAGAATCGCTCAACTAGTTATAAGTCCAGTCGTTCGTGCGGAGATATCGGAGGTTGAGGAGCTCTCCAGTACGGAGAGAAATGACGGAGGCTTTGGCCATACTGGTAGGAGGTAGAAGGTATGATTAAAGTGATAGTATGCGGTGCTTATGGTCGGATGGGACAAGAGGTTATAAAGGCTGTTTCTAAAGAGAACGATATGAGGGTGGTTGGGGGTATAGATGTAAGAGGTGTCGGTGAGAGTATTTTAGGGGTTACAATAAAGGATAATTTAGAATCTCTTATAAAAGAGACCGAACCTTCTGCTATAGTTGATTTCACTAGAAGAGAACCAGCTATTGAGAATATAAAAATAGGAGTTAAGAATAATATACCTGTGATAGTTGGGACTACAGGTTTTACTCAGGAAGATTTAGATGAATTGAAAGGTTTTGTAGAAGCCAATAATGGAAGGGTTCTTATAGCACCAAATTTTGCTATAGGGGCTGTTTTGATGATTAAATGCGCAGAGTTGATAGCCCCATTTATGGATAATGTAGAGATTATAGAATTACACCACGATGGGAAACTAGATTCTCCTTCAGGAACCTCTATAGCTACTGCTAAGGCTATCTCAGGAAAGAAAAAATTTACTCCAGCTGTATATTCATCTGAAGCTAGAGGAAAGACAGTTGAAGGGATAAATATACATAGTGTAAGGTTACCTGGCTTGGTAGCTCATCAAGAGGTTATATTTGGTGCATTAGGGCAGACCTTATCTATAAGGCACGATTCTATCTCTAGAGAATCGTTTATGCCTGGAGTTATCTATGCCTTAAGGAATATAGAGAAGATTAAGGGTCTAGTTTATGGTTTGGATAAATTATTATTTCCAGGAGGGTTGGTGATATAAATTATGTTTGGTAGACTTATTACAGCAATGGCTACCCCTTTTAAGGAGGATTATTCTCTAGATGTCAAGAGGGCTTGTGAGTTGGCAGAAAAACTAGTCTCTGAAGGATCTGATGGTATATTGGTTGCTGGAACAACAGGAGAATCCCCTACGCTTTCTCATGAGGAAAAGTTAGAATTATTTAAGGCTGTAAAAGATGCGGTAAAGGGTAAGGCGAGTGTAATAGCAGGAACTGGAAATTATAATACTAAAGAGAGTATAGAGCTTACAAAATCTGCTGAGGAGATCGGTGTAGATGGAATACTTCTTGTTGCCCCTTACTATAACAAACCACCACAGGATGGATTATACGAACACTTTAAAGCTATAGCTCAGGCTACTAAGCTTCCGGTTATCCTTTATAATATACCCTCTAGGACTGGTGTGAATATCCTTCCAGCAACAGTTGTTAGACTTGCTAACGAGGTAGAAAATATAGTTGCTATAAAAGAGGCAAGTCAGAGTACTGACCAAGTGGTAGAGATATTGAGAGGCTTGAATAGGGATGATTTTGTTATATATAGTGGGGACGACTCCTTCACTATGCCTCTTCTTAGTGTTGGTGGGTATGGTGTTATAAGTGTAGCTAGCCATATAGTTGGTAGAGAGATAAAGGAGATGATTGAAAGCTTTGTTTCGGGGGACGTGAGTAAGGCTATTCAGATAAATAAGAGACTCTTTCCCATCTTTAAAGCCCTCTTTGTTACAACGAACCCTATCCCTCTGAAGGAAGCGATGAAGCTAGTGGGTTTTGATATAGGACCTCCTAGATTGCCTTTAGTAAGGGCTGGAGAAAAAGAGATTAATGTAATAAGGGAAGCCCTAAAGCAGTTAGGTCTCATATAACTTTATGTCTGATAGATTGAGGATTATTCCCCTAGGAGGACTAGGGGAAATAGGGAAAAATATGCTTGTGGTAGAGTATGATGAGGTAATGGTTATTATTGATAGTGGCCTTATGTTCCCTACAGATGAAATGCCTGGGGTTGATTATGTAATCCCCGATATTTCTTACATAGAGGCAAATAAAAATAAGGTTAAGGGAATAATCCTTACCCACTGCCATGAGGACCACGTAGGCTCTCTCCCGTATCTCTTGAAGACTGTAAATGCGCCAATAATTGGGACTAGGCTTACCCTTGGTATGGTAATGTCTAGATTAAAGGATTTTGGATTAGGCAGTGAGATAAAGTCGGTAGAGATACAGGAGAGGTCTAGGATAGGTATTGGTCCTTTATCTTTTGATTTCTTTAATGTAAATCATAGCGTTCCTGGTAATGTTGGTATTGCAATCCATTCTCCCGTTGGGGTTGTAGTCCATAGTGGAGATTTTAAATTTGACCATACCCCTGTGGATGGTAAACAGACAGATTTTTTTACACTGGCTTCTTTAGGTGAGAAAGGGGTAAAGCTTCTACTTTCGGATTCCACTAATGCTGAAAGGCCTGGTTATACTCCATCTGAAAGGGTAGTGGGAGATACTTTAGATGCTATAGTGAAGGAATCCTTAGGTAGAGTTTTTGTTACTACCTTTGCAAGTAATATACACCGTATTCAGCAGGTATTTAATATTGCGTATAAGTATAATAGATTCGTTGCAGTAATAGGCAAAAGTATGAATGGAACTGTTAATACTGCTAGTAGGCTTGGATATTTAGATATTCCACCAAACACCCTGATAAAAGACCAATCTCTATCTAATTTTAAGAAGAATAGATTGATTATACTTACCAGTGGTTCACAGGGTGAACCTATGTCTGCTCTAACACGTCTTGCATTTCAAGAGTATAAGTCGATAGCTATAGAATCTGGGGATACTGTTGTAATTGCAGCTACTCCAGTACCTGGTAATGAGAAGATGGTTGCTAGAACTATAAATGCCCTCTTTTCTAAGGGGGCAGATGTAATTTACACCACTACTCCTGGGGTCCATGTTTCTGGACATGGTAGTATAGAAGAGTTAAAGCTTATGTATACATTATTAAAGCCAGAATACTTTGTACCTATCCATGGTGAGATGAGACATCAGGTTGCACACTCCAAGCTTATCGCTTCCCTAGGTTTGCCTGAAGACCACATATTCAAACTGAAAAATGGGGATATTTTGGAGATAAGAAAAGACGGGGCGGAGATAGTGGGGCATGTCCAGTCGGGTATGATAATGGTGGATGGACTTGAGTTAGGGGAAGGAGGAATGGTCTTAAGGGATAGACAGAAATTAGCCCAAGATGGTATAGTAGTTATGGTGGTAACTGTAGATAAAGAGAAGGAAGAGATCTTAGGGATACCTGAAGTAGTTATGAGAGGGGTTGTCTATAAGGATGAGGACTTATTTATAGAAGAATTAAAAAGAGAAGCTTTTCGAGCTCTAATTACGTCAAATACTCCAATTGTATCTAATGATATAATAAGAGATGTGGTTGGTAGATTTATCTATGAGAGAACTAGAAGAAGACCTGTGATTATTCCTGTTTTGGTAGAGGTATGAAGAGAAAGAGAAAATCAAAGAGTGTAATATCTTTTAGGATAATCTTTTCCTTTCTTTTATTTATTATTCTGGTTATAGGGTTTCTCTGGAATCCCCCTATTTTATCCTATCCATTTAGATCTCTAGGATACTGGGGTTTTATCTTATGCTTATTCCTGTTTATGCCAAGACTATACTGGTTTTTACTCTGGTCTTTTCCTCTGGCTGTATTATTCAATATTGCTGGGGATTTAGGATTTTATCTAAAGAGAATAGCTGGTTCTGACGTACCTTTTGCTTTACTTGTTGCGTTACCTATAGTATTTCTTGTGATAAGAAGATTTAACATTTCGCAGAGAGAGGCTAGAAAGGTTGTATCTTCGAAAGTTAAAGAGAATAGTGTACATAGTTTTAATATAGAAGAGAATTTACAGGTAAAAGAAAAAAGCTCAAAGCCTAAAAAGAGTGAGAAAAAGACAGAATTAATCTCTATAGATACCCCTAATGCCTCTTTCAAGATGCCTCCATTTTCACTTCTAAATGAGCCCCCAAAGAGACAGAAGAATGAAGATGTAGGGCATAGTGCAGAACTTTTAGAGAAAACCTTAGAAAGCTTTGGTGTTTCAGCAAAGGTTGTGAATGCAGTAGTTGGTCCTACGGTAACTAGATATGAGCTTTCTCTTGCTACAGGGGTAAAGGTTAGTTCAATTACAAAATTATCTAATGATATTGCTCTAGCTTTAGCTGCTCCTCAGATAAGGATAGAATCTCCTATACCGGGCAAGTCTCTCCTAGGGATAGAGGTCCCCAATAAAAAGATAACTTTAGTTACGATAAGAGAGATAATAGAGAGTGAAGAGTTTATTAGCAACAAATCTCGCCTTACTCTAGGTATAGGGAAGGATATAGCTGGGAATATCATTGCAGATAGTCTAGAGGAGATGCCCCATCTATTGATAGGAGGAACTACTGGATCGGGGAAGAGTGTTTGCCTAAATGCTCTTATAATGAGTCTTCTCTATAAGTCAGACCCATCAATATTGAGAATAACTATGATAGACCCTAAACGTGTCGAACTCACCCAGTATGAGGATCTCCCTCATCTTTGGGCACCAATTATTACAGAACCAGAGTTGTCTGTAAAATTACTCCGAAGGTTAACTAAAGAGATGGATAATAGATATGAGATCTTTAGGAGAGAAGGAGTAAGGAATATACAGAGTTATAATCAAAAACATAAGGACTCTCCCCTATATTATATTGTTGTTATAGTGGATGAGCTTGCTGACCTTATGATGGTAGCACCGAAAGAGATAGAGAAACTTATATGCAGATTAGCTCAGATGGCAAGAGCCACAGGTATACATCTTATAATAGCGACACAGAGACCATCTGTAGATGTTATAACTGGCTTAATAAAGGCTAATTTCCCATCTAGAATAGCTTTTGCGGTATCCTCTCAGGCGGACTCTCGTGTTATACTTGATATTGGCGGTGCAGAGAAACTTTTAGGAAAAGGAGATATGTTATACTCTCCTATATGGGCTATGAAACCTGTAAGAGTTCAGGGAGCTTATGTTTCAGATGACGAGATAGAAAGAGTACTGAACTTTTGGAAGCTTCAAGGGACTCCTAATTATGTGGTTACTCAAGAGGAGCTTGAAGAAGAGGATATGATTTTAGGAGGGGGTGGTGGTGATGGTGATGATGAGTATCTAGAAGAAGCTAAAAGGATACTTAAACAGAAAGGAACTATATCTACTAGCCTTTTGCAGAGGACATTTAGGATAGGTTATGGTAGGGCTGCTAGGATTATAGACCTACTTGAAGCTGAAGGCTATGTGGAAAGAGGAGAAGACGGAAGGGTAAGGGTTGTCAGAAGGGATTAAAATGGTAAATGACAAAAATTTTTGATAGGAGGGATTAGTTATGAAGAAGTTTTTGGTTGGGATTTTGGTTTTAAGCCTACTGTTTTCTTTTAACACTCTTGGTTATACTGCTAAGGTAAAGGTAGGAATAGTGTATGATGTTGGTGGAAGGGGTGATAAAAGCTTTAACGATGCAGCATATAGAGGACTACAAGAAGCAATAAAGAGATTGGGTATAGAAGGTAAAGACGTAGAGCCAGGTGAAGGAGGAGCCAATAGAGAAGAACTTCTTAGGCTTTTGGCTGAACAGGGGTATGACTTAGTAATAGGAGTGGGTTTCTTGTTTACAGATGCCCTTACCAAAGTAGCAAAGGAATTCCCCAACACTAAATTTGCTATAGTAGATGGAGTAATAGAGGGATTGCCTAATGTGCGTTCTCTAGTATTCCAGGAGCATGAAGGTTCCTTCTTGGTTGGAGCTATAGCTGGTCTTATGACTAAGACGAATAAGGTTGGTTTTGTTGGTGGTATGGATATGGCATTGATCCATAAGTTTGAGGTTGGATACAGAGCTGGCGTCAAGTATGTAAATCCAAAGGCAGAAGTCTTAGTAAACTATATAGGTGTTACTGGTGAGGCTTTTAAAGACCCTGTAAAAGGTAAAGAGTTGGCAATGTCTCAGTTTAAGCAAGGGGCTGATATAGTCTATCATGCATCAGGAGCTTCTGGAGAAGGTGTTATAGAAGCTGCTAAAGAGATGAAGAAATTTGCTATCGGGGTAGATTCAAATCAGAACTGGATAGCTCCTGGTTACGTCTTGACTAGTATGCTAAAGAAGGTAGATGTCGCTATCTATAAGACTATAGAAGATTTGGTAAAGGGTAAATTTACAGGTGGTATAAAGGTTTACGGTCTTAAGGAAGATGGTGTAGGAGTCGCTTACGATAAGTATAACGCAAAACTTATACCCGACTCTGTTAGAAAGAAGGTAGCTCAGTTGAGATTAGATATTATCGCAGGTAAGATAGTTGTTCCTTCAACCAAGTAAGATGGTAGAGTATATATTGGAAACCAGAGGTATAACAAAGCATTTCCCCGGCGTTTTGGCAAATGATAATGTAGAGATAAAGATTAGACAAGGTGAAATACATTCTATTATTGGAGAGAATGGGGCGGGTAAGACCACTTTGATGAATATTATTTATGGTCTTATCCGCCCCGACAGGGGCGAGATATTTTATAAGGGTAAGAAGGTTGAAATCTCTAATCCGTCTGTCGCTATTAGATTAGGGATAGGGATGGTTCACCAGCACTTTATGCTGGTTCCCCCCTTTACAGTTTGGGAGAATATCGTATTGGGTAAGGAGATAACTAGAAGGGGAGTTTTAGATAAGGCTTCTATATGTTCAGAGCTAAGAAGACTAATGGACTCTTATGGATTATCTGTTCCACTTGAAGAAAAAGTAGAAGACCTTTCTGTAGGGATACGCCAAAAGGTAGAGTTGATAAAACTTTTATATCGAGGAGCAGAGCTTTTGATTTTAGATGAACCTACTGCGCTTCTTGTCCCCCAGGAGATAGAAGAGCTCTTTGAGATCTTGGAGAATCTTAAGAAACAGGGGAAAACTATTATCTTTATCTCTCATAAACTTAAAGAGGTCCTTAGGATTTCTGATAGGATAACTGTAATGAGGAGGGGTAAGGTAGTTGGTGAGGTAGAAGGTCGGACTGCTGATGAAGAAACTCTAGCTCGGCTTATGATAGGTAAGACCTTGGAGTCACCGCAACTTGAAGCTTATGAACGTGGAGAAGAGGTTTTAAGACTTGAAGGTGTAAGGTTACTTCCAAGATTAAAAAATATTAATCTAACTCTCTATAAGGGAGAGATATTGGGATTAGCTGGAATAGAGGGCAATGGTCAGAAAGAGCTTTTGGAGATAATAACAGGTCTACTAACCCCTGAAAGTGGCAAGGTGTTTTATAAGAATAGAGAGGTACAACATCTAGACCCTAGAAGTTTGAGAGAGATAGGGATAGGTTTTATACCGGAGGATAGACAGACGACTGGGCTTATTTTGGATTTTACAGTGGCAGAGAATATTATACTTGGAAGACACTATAAAGAGCCTTATTCGATAAGAGGAAAGTTAAATCTTCCGGTAATAAAGAAGACTGCAGTTGATATAGTAAAAGAGTATGATATAAGGACTTCTACAGTAGATAAATATGTTAGATTCCTCTCTGGTGGGAATCAGCAGAAGGTTATCCTCGGAAGAGAACTCTATTCTGAACCAGAATTGCTTATAGCTTCGCAACCTACTAGAGGGTTAGATGTAGGGGCTACAGAGATGATTCATAATCTACTTTTGTCTGCAAGAAAGAAAGGTATGGCAATACTGTTATACTCTTCCGACCTAGATGAGATAATGACTTTGAGTGATAGAATAGCGGTTATATACAATGGAGAGATTGTTGGGATACTTTCTCCCAAAGAGATAGATGAAGCAACACTAGGTTTATATATGACAGGGGCAAGGAAAGATTAATATGATAAGACGAATATTGATAAATATATTGGCTCCATTTTTGGCTGTCTTGTTAGCATTTTCTGTAGGCGCTATAGTTATGTATATCCTCGGAGAGAATCCTTTTTATGTATATAAGATATTACTTGTAAATTCTATAACCAATATAAACGGTTGGGGATATGTACTTTTTAATGCTACTCCACTTATATTTAGTGGACTTGCAGTCGCTTTAGCTTTTAAGGGAGGGCTTTTCAATATAGGTGTTGAAGGACAGTTATACATAGGAGCTTTTGCCTGTGCTTGGTTTGGTATAACCTTTGATGTGCATCCTATAATTGGAATTCCTATGGGGTTACTATTTGCTATGGTTTTCGGTGGATTATGGGGAGTAATAGCTGGTTATCTTAAAGCCCGTTTCGGAGCTCATGAAGTTATAATTACTATAATGTTGAATTTCATAGCGATAGCCCTTACTAATTATTTGGTGAATAATCCTTTCAAGGAGCCGGGGCAGATAAATCCTATACCACAGACAAAGGAATTATTCAGCGGTTCTGTTATACCTAGGGTGTATCCTTTATTCAATAAACTCGGTATAGACCTTTCATCGAGTGTTCCTTTAAATTACACATTTTTTATTGCTATCATATTCTGTATAATAGTTTGGTATTTCTTAGAGAGAACAAGATGGGGATATGAGATAAAGGCGGTAGGGTTAAATCCTAAAGCAAGTAGATATGGCGGTATAAATCCCAGTCACATTGTGATACTTGTTATGTTTCTCAGTGGAGCTTTGGGGGGACTGGCTGGTGTAAATGATGTTATGGGTTATAGGTATAGATTTTTGGATGGATTTTCTCGAGGGACTGGTTTTACTGGTATAGCGGTTGCCCTTCTCGGAAAGAATAGCCCTATAGGGATAGTATTTGCCAGTATACTCTTTGGCATTTTGGATAGAGGGGCTCTAGCTATGGACGTCTTTACTAATACGCCTAGAGAACTTATTCGTGTGATTCAGGCGATAATCATTATCTTTGTAGCTATTGGAAACGAGTTTATATTCAGACTACTACAGAGATTAGAGAGGGAAAGCGAATGATTGGGGGAATCTTATCACTAGAGCTTTTGAGCTCTGCTTTGAGGATGTCAGTTCCATTAACCTTTGCCTCTTTGGGTGGAGTCTTTAGTGAACGAGGTGGAGTGGTAAATATAGCTTTAGAGGGTATAATGCTAGTAGGTGCCTTTGGAGCGGTTGTGGGAACTTATTTTACTAATAATCCCTGGGTTGGTCTATTAACTGCTATGCTATTTGGTTTTTTGATTGCCCTTATACATGCAGTAGTCTCTATAACATTTAGAATAAATCAGATAATAAGCGGTACTGCGCTGAATATAATGGCTACTGGTCTCACTACTTTTTTGTCCAGGCTAATCTTTAAAGCTGCTGGTTCTTCTCCACATATAGAAGGAATGGTTCAGTGGCGCTTTCCAGGTACAAACTGGCAGATCTCCCCTCTTATAGTTATAATGTTTGCTGTTATCATAATAAGTCAGATAGTTATTTTTAAAACTAGATACGGTTTAAGACTTAGAGCTTGTGGAGAAAACCCTTATGCAGCCGATAGCTTAGGTATAGATGTTATAAGGATGAGATATAGTGGAGTGCTTATAAGCGGAATCCTTGGTGGATTAGGTGGGGCTTTTTTAAGTTTAGAACATGCTAGAGTCTTTGTTGAAGGTATGACTACGGGGAGAGGTTTTATAGCTTTAGCTGGAATGATATTTGGTAGATGGACCCCTCTAGGCTCTTTCTCTGCCTGTTTCCTTTTTGGTTTAGCCGAGGCTTTGAGGATGAGACTAGAAGGGTTTGGTATACCGACTCAGTTTATCCAGATGATACCTTATATAGTTACTATGTGTGTATTAATAGGAGTAGTGGGGAGGGCAGTTGCTCCAGCTTACGATGGAATACCTTTTGAAAAGTGAGTGAGAGAAGATTAGGTGAAATACTCAGAGAAAGAAGGGAAAGTCTTAATCTGAGCATAGAGGAAGTTGCTAAAGTTACTAAGTTGAAGAAAAGCACAATCTTAGCTTTGGAAAATGGCAACTATAAAGAGCTACAAGAGCCTATATATATTCGAGGTTTCTTAAAGATATATGCATCTGTGCTTGACCTTGATTACAACAAGTTATCTCCTATACTAGATAGGGAGTTAAGATTAGCTGGTAAGTTGGAAGAAGAGGAAGAGAAAAATAATAGAAGACTGAAGCTTTTCTTTCTCATTACTGGTATAGTGATTACTATTGCAGTATTTGTTTTTATTCTTGTCTTCTATCGAAATCCTGTAAGCCTTATTATAAGGCAAGAGACACAATCCAGTAAGGTAGAGGTGCCTCAGCAGGTAAAGGAGTCCACTAAAGAAGTCAAACCTCTTGAAAAACTGGTTTTAGAAGAATCTCAGCCCAAAGAGGAAAAGATTACTGTCACAGAGACTCCTTCTCAGGTGATACAAAAAGAGAAAGAAGTATCTGTAGAGATAAAAGGATTAGGCTATTCTTGGCTTAGGGTTATAGTAGATGGTAATAAGGTATTTGAAGGATTCTTAAATAGTGGAGATTTTTATTCTTGGAAAGGGAAAGAAAAGATAGTTGTTAGGACAGGTAATGCAGGTGGTATTAGTATTACGGTAAATGGGAAAAATCTAGGTATCCTAGGTAGAAAGGGCGAGGTGTTGGAGAGGGAGTTTCTTCCAGAATGAATATCTATATACATACCTTAGGCTGTTTTAAGAACGAGGTAGATTCTTCTGGTATAGCTACAATACTAAGGAGTTCAGGCTTTAATGTAGTAGAAGATATAAACAGGGCTGATGTTGTTATCTTAAATACCTGTGGGTTTATTAGACCTGCTAAGGAAGAGTCTATAAGCTATATATGGAGATTTATAGAACGAAAGAGAAAAACTGGCGTAAGGCTTATTGTTACTGGCTGTTTAGCCCAGAGGTATCTTAAAGAGCTTTTTGATGAATTTCCAGAGGTAGATGCAGTTGTAGGACTTGGTAACATAAGAGAATTTCCCAATATTATTAATAGAGTCTTAAGTGGAGATAGGTTTGTAAAAGATGGTAGCTTAGATAACTTATTGAAGTTTGAAATAGATAGGCCTTCTTTAGTCTATTATCTTAAGATAGCCGATGGATGTAATAATAGGTGTAGATACTGTGCTATACCTTTAATAAGAGGCAACCTCCAGGTGAAAAATCCGGAGGAGATTCTTAGAGAGGTGGAAGGGGTTTTAGCTAAAGGAAGTAGAGAACTAATATTAGTTGCTCAAGATTTGACCAGTTATAGATATAAAGATTATAACCTAGTTGACCTATTGAAGGATTTAAACAGTATAGCTGGAGAATTCTGGATAAGATTGATGTATCTATATCCAAGCAGGGTTGACGAGACTTTAATAGAAGCTATTGCTAATCTGGATAAGGTTGTAAAGTATGTTGATATTCCTTTACAGCATATTGATGACTCTGTCCTTGCAAGTATGGGTAGACCTGGTAGAGAGGTGGCAGAGAGGGCTGTAAGGCTAGTTAGGGAAATTCCTGATGTAATTATAAGAACTTCTTTTATTATAGGATACCCTACAGAAACGCAAACTGCATTTGAAAACCTTTTAGAATTTCTTAGTAGAGAAAGACTACATAGGGTAGGATTCTTTATCTATTCACAAGAGGAAGGGACACCTGCTTATGAGCTCGGAGACCCTATACCAGATAGGGTTAAGAGGTTTAGGGTGAAGAGGGCTCAAATTTTGCAAGAGAAGATTACTTTAGATTTTCATAAGAACCTTATAGGAAAGAGATTTAAAGTACTTGTGGAGAATAAACTTGATAGAACTATAGATGGTTGCAAGATATTTATAGGGAGAACATATATGGATGCTCCCGAGATTGACTCTAGGGTTTTTATAAAGAGTGAAGAGGATATATTGGGTAAGTTTGTAGATACTATTATAGAAAGGTTAGAAGGATATGATTTTTGGGGAAGACTTTGGAGGGATTAGAGCTATGGAAGCTTATATTATAGGAGTCGGAAATGAGCTTTTGAGAGGGGCCATAGTAAATACTAACGCAGTATTTATAGCTCAAGATCTTATTAGACTTGGTATAAAGGTGAAAGGTATGCTTAATGTAGGGGATAGTATAGATGATATTGTTACTAGCCTGAGGTTTGCGACAAGTGTGGCAGATTTTATAGTAATTACTGGAGGTTTAGGACCTACACATGATGACCTAACTAGAGAGGCAGTGTCTCTTTTTACCGGTCTACCATTGGTATTCTCTGAGGAAGCATTAGAAAATATCGAGTATTATTTCTCTATACGTAATAGACCATTAGGGCCAGGTTCGCCTAAAGAGGCGTTTATCCCTAAGGGAGGGGAAGTTTTAAGAAACAGTGTAGGTGTTGCTCCTGGGTTCTGGGTTAAACATAATGGAAAGGACATAGTGGTTTTACCTGGAGTTCCTAGAGAAGCTAAGGACATCTGGGAAAATATTATTAAAAAAAGATTGGAGTCTTTATACCTACATAACGTGCCATACTTTACATTAAGAGTTTTTGGACTTGGTGAATCTATGGTTGAATCTAAGATACTAGATATTATAAAAGAGGACCGGTCAAATGTTGATATACTTATAGGTGAACCTTTGGAGATAAAACTCTTTATAAAAGGAGGAAATGCAAGGGAACTTTTTGAAAGGATAAAAGAGAGATTAGGAGATTATGTTTTTACCGATAGTGATGAGACTTTAGTGGAGGTTGTGGTAAAGAAGCTAAAGGAGAAAAATCTTACGCTAGCTACCGCAGAGTCTTGTACAGGAGGCTTATTGGCAGAAAGGATAACTAGTATTCCCGGAAGTTCTACAATTTTTAAAGGTGGTTTTGTCCCTTACTCTCATTGGGCTAAAAAGACATTAGGTATCCCTTCATATATATTTGAGGCGGGTGATGTAAGTATAGAGATGGCTGAAAATCTAGCTAGAATAGCTAAAGAGAAACTTTCTGCCGATATAGGTGTAGGCATTACTGGAAATGCGGGACCAACAGCTGGAGATACTACTAAGCCTATCGGTTACGTCTGTATTGGAATAGTAAAAGATGGCGATGTTATCTATAGGGATTTTCAACTTGAAGGAGACAGAGCTAGGGTTAGATTCTTAGCGATTCAATGGGCTTTAGATATGCTGAGGAGGTCTATATGAGGGTCTTTATAGCGGTTGGGTTACCGGAGGATATAAAAGAGGAGTTACATAAACTTGTAGGCTCTCTAAGACGTAGTATTTCTGACGTAAAATGGGTCGAGAAGGAAAATTTTCACATAACTATTAGATTTATAGGAGAGGTTGAAGAAGATAGAATTTTAAAGTTAGAAAAGATTTTGGATGATATAGGGAGTAAGTTTTCCCCCTTTAAGGTGGAGATAAAAGGTATAGGGAACTTTCCTCATGTATTATGGGTTGGGATAGAAGAAGGAAGCGACACCTTGAAGAATATCGCTTATGCGATAGAAGGTTCTCTGTTACGTGAAGGATTTCAGCCTGCAGATAAATTATTTTCACCACATATCACTCTGGGAAGAGTGAAAAAGGGTATAAAGAAGTTTCCCATAAGTAAAGAGTTTGGTCCATACTCGTTTGTTGTAGATTCTATTACGTTAATGCAGAGCCAACTCTTTCCTACAGGACCAATATATACTCCCATAAAGGTTGTTAGATTAGTGTAAGACTTATTCCTTGGGTATTATACTATTTACTATCTCTACTGCCTCTTGAGCTAATCTTTCAGCCTGCTTTATAGCTTTCCCTTCCGCGTATATATGAAATTCAGGACGATTTGGATCAGAAAGAACTAGGAACCATCCATCCTCTGTTAGAACCCTTATCCCTTCCGTATAATCTACATTATTATCGTATTTTTTCTCTAATAGCTCTCTCATCACTCTGCCCTTATGTTCCCAGGGGCAGTTAACTTTAGACTTTACAAGGGAGTATGGAGGAACTAAGTCTCTTAACTGTGAAAGAGGTATATTTTCTGTAGCAAGAAACTCTAGCAGTTTGACAAATCCAAACATTCCATCATAGGTAAACTGGAATTGAGGGAATATGGCTCCTCCCCTTCCATCACTAGCAAACACTATATAATCCCTAGTTGAAGCCTCCATAATAGCTCTGTCGGAAGATTTTGTCCAAACTATATTCCCACCGTAATGTTTTAGCCCCTCTTCAAAGGCTCTAGGCATATATATGGGAAATGCTACATCCTTTCTGGCTTGGGTTCTTATCGCTAAGAATGCAAGAATGTAAGCCAAGTCTTCGTCTGATATCAAGGAACCTTTCTCATCTACGACAAATATCTTTTCTCCCTGGCTATCTATCAATATACCTAGGTCTGCCCTTAAGGTTGTAACTATCTGGGATAGTTGATTTATGCCAAATAAAAATTCCTCTCGTGTTTTTGCTAATTTTCTTTCATCTATGAAGGCATTTATCGATACAACCTCGCATCCTAACCTTCCAAGTATCGATGGAAGCACCATACTGGTTGTCCCGAAACTATAGTCTATTACTACCTTTTTCCCCACATTTTTTATTGCATCTATATTTATCTTCGACAGGAATCCTGCTATATAAGATTCAACAGCCCTAGGAGCATACCTTATCTCTCCGATATCATATAGATATGTCCTTCTTGCATCCTCTCTTATAAATAGGGTTTCTATCTTTCTCTCTGTATCTCTATTTATAGTTATTCCCAAACTGTCAAAGAACTTTATATCTACACTTCTAGGGTCAAATGGAGATGTAGAAACCTGAACTCCTCCTGAAAGTCCTTCAGTTCTAGCAAAGTAGTGAGCTACAGGAGGAGGGGTTGTCTGTAGGTCTACCACATTAACACCTGCACTTGCAATACCAGACACTATAGCCCTCTTTATCATCCTAGAAGACCTATTGGCATCTCTACTGGCAACAACTTCTGAGCCCTTCTCAAGGATACCTCCAAAGGCAGTCCCTAACTTGGCTGCGAACTCAGGATTTATCTCTACATTGGCTAGACCAAATATGGTCCCATTAGAGAAGTGTAATTTTCTCCATCCAGTCCCCCAGACAAGACTCGAAGAGAGCACAGTCCCCTTTTCTATACTCTTTGAGGGCCAGACTTTTACCCCTGGCTTTATAAAGGTTCCTTCATCTACAAAGCATTCGTCAGACACTACCGCATTCTCTCCTACTCTGACTCTACCCTTTATAATGACCTTCTTTCCTATTATTGCATTGGTAACAGTGGAGGATTCTCCGATATAAGAGTTAGACCATACTATACTTCTAAGTAGTAAAGCATTAGTATCTATTAATGTATTATCACCTATGATAGTAAATTCCCTTATCTTTGCTAGGTCTTTTATCTGAACATTGTCTCCTATTAACACTGGTCCTCTTATACTTGCACTAGAAGATATACTTACTCCTCTTCCTACCCATACTCCTGGAGTTATCTCCTGCCCGGGGATATCAAGTTTTACCTTTCCGGATAAGGCATCGTAGTGGACTTTTATATAACTTTCTATGTTTCCTACGTCACACCAGTATCCATCAGCTATAAATCCATACAAAGGTTGTCTATTTTCTAACAGTAGCGGAAATAGGTCCTTACTGAAGTCAAAATCCTTTCCTTTAGGAATAAAATCAAATATCTTAGGTTCCAAGATGTATATACCAGTATTGACTGTATCACTGAAAACCTCACTCCATCCAGGCTTTTCTAGGAATCTTACTATACGTCCTTCCTCGTCGGTAATAACTACGCCAAACTCTAGAGGATTTTCTACATGAGCTAATATTATTGTTGCTATAGCACCCTTTTCCTTGTGGAAGTTTATGGCAGAAGTTAAGTCGATATCCGTAATAGCATCTCCACTTATAACTATGAAGGTATCATCAAAATACTCCTCTAAATTCTTTACCCCTCCAGCAGTTCCAGGTAATCTTTCTTCTACCTTAAAGGAGATACAAACACCTAAACTAGACCCGTCTCCAAAATAGTTTTGTATCTCGTCTGGAAGATAGTAAAGATTACACCAAAGCTCTGTTATATTATGTCTTTTTAAGAGTCTTACAATATGTTCCATAATAGGTCTATTTAAGACCGGCATCATTGGCTTTGGATGGTTTGAAGTGAGAGGCCTTAGCCTTGTCCCCTCCCCGGCTCCTAATATCATTCCTTTTATCATAGATATCTCCCCTTTCTTAGAGGGAATTTTAGTAGATTTCTACTAATAGTTTATCTCCTTTTCTATTCTATTGTCAATCTCATTTTGAGGAATTCTGATACAATAAATAGTGTATCTATATAAGACATTAAAAGGAGATAGGGAAAATGTTTGAGGCAAAATGGATATGGGATGAAGAGATTCCTCAGAGTAATTCTAATAGAAACGTACTGTGCTATTTTAGAAAGAGGTTTTATCTAAAGAAGGCTAATTGTAGACTACATATAAAGGTTACTGCTGATAGTAGATATAAGCTTTATCTAAATGGGCATCCCATAGGTTTTGGCCCAGAGAAGGGGGATAAATGGAGGTATTATTTTGATACCATAGAATTAGATGGTAGTTATCTAAAAGAGGGGTGGAATGTCATTTCAGCATTAGTGGTCCATTACTATATTGCAGAGCCTTGGCTCTACTATCGAGGAGGACCTGGTTCTGTGTTTAGAACCGCTACTGCAGGATTTCTTTTAGAAGGAGACATATTGGATGAAGATGGCAATCTGGTAGAAAGAGTCGTTACAGATGAATCTTGGCGAGTCTATAGGGATGAGGGTATAGATTTTATACCTTCTAAACATATGCCTTTGGTTGGAGAAGTAGAGGTCGTAAGAGGAAAGAAGATACCTTATGATTGGTGTTCTGTAGATTTCGATGATACAGTTTGGAAGAATGCCAAGGTGATATCTAAAGATAGAGACATAGCATTTAATCCAGAGATAAAACTGAACGAACTCTTACCTAATTGGTCCCTAGTTGAAAGAGATATCCCAATGTTATACCAGGAAGATAGATACTTTGTAAAAGTGATACCGGAGTCTTTTATTTCAGGTATCACTCTAGAACCAAATAGGTCATACTCGTTTTTATTAGATGCAGGTGAGCTTACCACTGCGTTTCCCTGCATCAAAGTGAGGGGTGGGGAGGGAAGTGTTATTAAATTTACATATGGAGAGTGTTTCTCCTATAGAGTTTTGGATGGAACCTTGAGAAAAGGAATTAGGGATGATGTTAATGGTATTATTGTAGGGGATACAGATACCTTTTATCCCTCTGGAAGAGATGATTACTATGAGCCATTCTGGTTTAGAACGTTTAGATTTATTAGAGTCGATATAAATGTATCTTCCTCTCCTATTACCATTGATAAGGTCTGGTTTAGAGAGATAGGCTATCCTCTCAGCATAGATGGAACATTTAGATGCTCTGACGAGAAGTTGAATAAGATATGGGAAGTCTCTATTAGAACTCTTAAAAGAAGCATTCATGAGACATACGAAGATTGTCCATACTACGAGCAGATGCAGTATGTGATGGATTCAATGTTAGAAGCCCTTTATACGTATCAAATCTCAAAAGATTATAGACTAGCTAAGAAAGCTCTCTATGATTTTCATAGTTCCTTACTCCCCACAGGACTTTTGCAGAGTAGATACCCCTCTGTAGCTCCCCAGGTTATACCTCTCTTTTCTCTCTACTGGATATTGATGTTAAGAGACTATGTATTGTATTCAGGAGAGATAGAATTGATAAGAAGATATAGGTCGACTATAGATAGTATTCTGGGATGGTTTGAGAGACATTTGACTGAAAATGGGCTTTTGGGAAGGATAGGATATTGGCCCTATGTTGATTGGGTTGATGGCTGGAGCTGGGGAATCCCTCCTGCCTTTAACTCTGATACTGCTACTATTTATAGCCTTATCTATAGCTACACCCTAAAGGTAGCCAGTAATCTTATGCTACTTATAGACTCAAGGGGTCTATTTAAAGAATATAAGGTAAGAAGTATGAAAATAGACAAGGCACTGAAGAAATACTGCTGGAATGAAGAGATTAGTCTATTTAAAGATGGGCCAGAGACTGAGCAATTTAGCCAGCACTGTCAGATTTGGGCTGTATTAAATGAGTTAATAAAGAGTGATAGGGCTAAATCTGTTATTGAAAAAACTTTAGAAGATAAAAGTATCAGTAGAGTATCCATCTCTCATTCTTATTTTCTCTTTAGGGCTTTAGATAAGACTAATCTTTACAATAAATATGGACCAGTATTGCTAAATCGATGGAAAGACTTATTAGATATGAATGTTACCACTTTCCCTGAGACATTTGAGAATCCTAGAAGTGAATGTCACGGTTGGTCGGCGGTTCCTCTATATGAATTTATAGCCTCTATATTGGGGATTAGGCCTAGCGAGCCAGGTTTTAGGAAAGTGGATATAAAGCCTCATCCGATTAATCTTAATTGGGCTGAAGGAGTAATTCCAACTGTAAAAGGAGATATAGGTGTAAGGTGGGAAAGAGATGATAACTCAATATTAATAAATATATGCTCTCCCAAAGAAGTAAAGATTAGATTAATCCTATCAGCTTTAGATATACCTAATCCGATTTTGCTTGTAAACGAAAGAGAAACCTCTTTTGGAAATTTGATAGAGCTACCCGGAGGGGATTACAAAATTTTAGTTAAGAAGGGGATGAATTAATTCATCCCCTTCTTGATTCTATTAACTACCTTCTCTTTCCCTAGGACTTCTAACGTCTCAAAGAGACTTGGGGTAACCTTTTTCCCAGAGATTATAATCCTTAATGTTTGTAAGAACCACCTAGAGTCTAGCGCCTTTTCAGTTATAAAGCTTCTTATTCTATCTTCTAAATTAGTAGAGCTCCAATCTTCTATACTATTAAGAATATCTATCAATTCTGGTAGGATAGAACTAAGCCTTTTCTTTTCATCTAGTGGTATCTCTGCATCTTTCGAGAAGTCTTCTGTAAAGAAGTAATCCCCCATAAGGATGATATCCTTTAATGTTTTGATACGGGTCTGCAGAAGCCCTATTACCTTAGTTAGATAGGTGTTATCTATAGTCCAATATTCTAATCTCTTCTCCCTCAAAAACTGGACAGTTAGCTGTGTAAGTTCTTCTATGGATTTTCTTCTAATATGTTCTTGGGATAGAAAGTCTAGCTTCTTTATATCAAATATGGCTGGATTTTTACTTAGATTATCTAGCGAGAATAGGTCTATAAGTTCTTCTAGAGAGAGAACCTGCTTATCGTTGTAGGATGCCCCCATAAGAGCTAAGAAGTTTACCATAGCTTCGGATAGATATCCCATACTGCGGTACTCTCCTATTGATGTAGCACCGTGTCTTTTGCTTAGTTTAGCTTTGTCCTGTCCCAGTATCATTGGTATATGTACAAATACAGGTGGTTCAATACCTAAGGCATTGTATATATGTATCTGTTTGGGAGTATTTGATATATGGTCCTCGCCCCTTATTATATGGGTTATCTTCATATATATGTCATCTACTACTACGCTAAAGTTATAGGTGGGGGTTCCATCAGATTTTAGTATGACAAAATCATCTATAACATTGTTCTGAAAACATAGCTCTCCGTGGAGATAATCGTTGAATCTTGTCTCTCCATCTTTAGGTACGTATAACCTTATAGCAGGTCTTCTTTCTCTCCTTAAAGCTTCTTTTTCCGCTGTGGAGAGATTTAGACAGCGCCTATTATAACCTTTGCCCCTTAGTTTTTCTAATTCTTCTTTGGTGCAGAAACATTCGTATGCCTTACCCTCTGAGAGTAACTGTTCTGCTATCTCTCTGTAAATATTGAGTCTATCGCTCTGTCTATAGAATTCATCCCAGTCTATACCAAGCCATCTTAGGTCATTTATTATAGATGATTCAAACTCCTTCTTTGACCTCTCTAAATCAGTATCCTCTATCCTTAAAATAAATGTTCCCTGTTCTTTCCTAGCAAATAGCCAATTAAATAGTGCGGTTCTTGCTGTCCCTATATGTAGATGTCCGGTGGGACTAGGGGCAAATCTGACACGCACACTCATACTAACTTTGATACCCTTTCTGCATCTAATTTTTTAATCAGAGCGGTTAAAAGCTTTACCGCATTTTCAAAGTCATCTCTATGAATTATTCCAGTATGGCTATGGATATATCTAGCAGGGACATTTATTGTTACAGTTGGAACACCAGAGTTGTATAGATGTATTCTTCCTCCGTCTTCCCCTCCTCTGAGCATAAACTCATACTGATACGGAATCCCCAATTCATTAGCGGTCTCCTCTACAAATTCTACTAACTTTCTATTTGGTAACATACTACTATCCATTATACCAATCGTTGGTCCCTTGCCAAGTTTGATGTCAGATTCTTCTCTTTTCACGTTAGGTGTATCTCCTGCTATACCTGACTCTAAAACAAACGCAACATCAGGCTTAGCCAACTTTACACTTGTCTCTGCACCCCTTAAGCCAACCTCCTCCTGAACGGTTCCAACCCCTATGACCGTATTGGGATGTTTTTCTCCCTTTAGGTTTTCTAAGGTTTTTATCATTACCGCGCAACCAACCCTATCATCCCAAGCCTTTCCCATTAAAAACTTACCATCTTTACCTATAACCTGATATGGAGACCAGGGAACTACAGGTGACCCTGGCTTTATTCCAAATTCGTTCTCTACTTCTTCTCTGCTCTTTGCTCCTATATCTATAAAGAGGTCTTCAAGTTTTACCGTCTTTTCCCTCTCTTCAGGTGGAAGTAGATGTGGTGGCTTCGAGCCAACCACACCAAAGAATTCTCCCTTTTTAGAGTATACTATTACCCTTTGAGAGGGGAGAACTTGGCTCCACCACCCTCCTATAGGGGCAAATTTGATAAATCCCTCATCAGTTATATACTTTACAATAAATCCTATCTCATCCATATGACCGGCAATCATAATTCTTGGATAACTACTTTCTCCCCTCTTTTCGCAGAGGATACTGCCTAATCTATCAGTAGTTATCTCCCCAAGAGGAGAGAGATAATACCTCAATCTTTCCCTTATCCTATCCTCAAAACTACTTATACCTGGGGTTTCAGTAAGGTCTTTTAAGAGGAGGTCTAATTTATCCATAGTTACTTTTTCTCCGCAAACAGGATTTCTCTCTGTTCTTTTGTAAGAACCTCTCTTAAGGCAACCCTATAGTTTACCAGATCATCTTTCTTCTTATTGTCTATAGCTACTATAAGTGCTATTCTTGTATTTATCTCTTTTGTAGACGCATTGTTTTTTCTGAGTTCCTGCACCTTATAAGCCTCTATCATCCTAGCTATATCTAGATTTAGTCTCTCCTTATCATAGTCTTCCCTGATCTGTTCAAACCTATCTACCTGTTCCTTGGTAAAGAGTATAGGGAAGTGTTTCAGTTGTTCCTGAGTTAGGACCTTCTGCATCTCGAAGTAATAGTTTATTCTAGCCTTTTGTAGCTCTTTAAGTGTATTTAATAGCTCTTCTTTAGCCTTTTTTATAGCATTCTGGTCAGACTTTTGAACCGCAGGTTTTAACGCCTTATTCCAGGTATTGGCAAATTGCCTCTGGTACTTTATCTCACTTTCCTGCAGTTTCTCTCTAAGTTTTGCTAACTTATCTTTTTGCTCTGGGGTAAGGTTAAGTTTATCTACGTCTACCTCTGGAATGGTTTTACCAAGGTCGTACTTTAGAGGGTCTGTCACAATAATTTTTACACTTACCTGTATTAATGGTTTTGAGCTTTGAGCATAGGCAACTTCTAGAATAGAAATACTAATAAGTACTGAAAGTAATAAACCTAAAAACTTCTTCATTTACTTTTCACCTCCGATATTTTTTCATAACCTTTGTGGGCAAAGTAGGAACTCCTTACAAAGGGTCCGGATACCACATATTTAAGTCCTGCCTCATATGCCAATTCTTCTATCTCCTTAAATCTCTCAGGAGAGACATATTCCTTTACAGGTAGATGTTCTTTAGTTGGCTGTAGGTATTGTCCTATTGTGATAATATCGCAACCAGCATTTGTTAACATCTTAAATGTATTATATAGCTCCTCCTTTGTTTCTCCTAATCCTACCATAATTCCAGACTTAGTAATTATACTAGAATCATACTCTTTAGTCCAATAGAGGATGTTTAGTGACCTTTCAAAATCTGCCATTGGCCTTACAATAGGATAAAGAGAAGGGACTGTTTCTATATTGTGGTTTAAAACATCTGGGGAAGCTGACAATACCTCTATTAGAGCATTTTTATCCCCCTTAAAATCAGGTATTAAGACCTCAATCTTTATCTCTTTATTGATCTTTCTTATTTCTAGAATAGTTTCCTTAAATTCCTCTGCGCCTCCTTTCGGTAAGTCATCTCTAGTAACCGATGTAATAACTACGTACTTTAATCCTAACAGCTCTACTGCTTTGGCTACCTTTTTGGGTTCTTCAGGGTCTATAGGGTTCGGTTTACCCTTCTTTATGGCACAGAATCCGCAGTTTCTGGTACATATATCCCCAAGTATTAAAAAGGTTGCGGTTCCCTGAGCGAAGCATTCTGATATGTTAGGACAAATGGCAGATTCACATACGGTATGTAACGCTCCGTCTTTTAATATATGTTCGACCTTTATAGCGTTTATATTATCTATACTTATCCTTTTTCTAAGCCAAGCAGGCTTTGCCATTTTTGTTGACTAAGCTCCTCTCAAAGATCATACTAAATATATGAATGAATCTTTTCTTTAGTTCGTCCATATCTACCTTAAAACCCAAGATTTTTTCTATAGAGACCATCTCTACATCTTCTAATCCGCAGGGTCGGAATAGTTTAAAGTCTTCTAATTTATTATTTACATTTAAGGCTAAGCCATGGTAGGTTACCCATTTCTTAACTGCAATTCCTATAGAGCATATCTTTCTCTTTTCATCAATCCATACTCCAGTATAATTCTCTCTTCTTATTGCTCTTATATCGTATGTGTCTAAAAGTTTTATTATTACCTCCTCCAGGTTTCTAACATATCTGTAAACATCCCTATTTTCTATCCTTATTATGGGATAAACTACCAGTTGTCCTGGCTCGTGTAGAGTTATACTGCCTCCTCTTTTAGTTTTGTATATCTCTATACCTCTTTCTCTTATATTTTTGGGCTCTTCTATAAAGACTTCGTCTTCTTTTGTGCTTTTACCTAGTGTAATTACTGAAGGATGCTCTACAAAAATGATATGTTCAGGCAGTATGCCACCTATCACCCCTTTTACTATGTCCTCTTGAAGTTGTTCAACCTCTCTATATCCTTTTAGCCCTAGGTCTATGCATATGCTTACCTTCTTCTCTAGCTCAACAATAGCCGTTTCCACTTTTAACCCCTCAACGATTAATCTTTCTGACATCCATTATACCATAATATACGCTTTTCTATTTACTTTTTGGTATGTAAACTATATAATAATTATTATAATAGTAATGTTTAGATGGAGGCCATAATGTTTGAGACGTTGAAGGCAGATTTCAGAGCTGTTTTTGAGAAGGATCCTGCAGCTAGGAATGCTTTACAAGTTATACTTTTCTACCCTGGATTTCATGCTATCTTGGGATATAGAGTGGCTCATTGGTTTTGGCAGATAGGTCTTAGGTCTATAGCGATGTGTATCTCTTTTATAGTCAGGAGATTGACGGGTATAGAGATACACCCTGCTGCTAAGATAGGTAAAGGTTTCTTTATAGACCATGGAATGGGAGTAGTAATAGGGGAGACAACGGAGATTGGGGATGATGTTTTGCTCTATCAAGGCGTTACTTTAGGTGGAACAGGAAAACATAAGGGTAAGAGACATCCTACATTGGGTAATAATATAGTAGTTGGTGCAGGGGCTAAGGTATTAGGTCCGATTACTATAGGTGATAATGTAAAGATAGGAGCAGGTTCGGTAGTTTTGAAATCTATTCCACCTAACTCTACTGTAGTAGGAGTTCCTGGAAAGATAGTCAGAAGGAACGGCCACAAGCTTACACCTGCCGAACAACTAGCCCATGGTGATGTTCCCGATATAGAGTATGAGATGATAGAAAGGTTGGAGCAAGAAGTAAAGGTATTGAAGGAGGAGATTGCTAAATTAAAGCAAGACCTTGCATCCATTTTGACGAAGGTATCAGATTAAAGTGGTGATTCCTCTATCATTATCTCCCCTTTAATCCTTTCTACCTCTTCTTTTTTAAAGATACAGGCTCCAAATTCAAGCGTGTTTGCAGTGCCACAGGCTATACCAAGTTTTAATATTTCTTTTAGGTCCAAACCTAATATCTTCCCGTATATAACTCCTCCCAGAAAGGCATCTCC
>JACIXS010000053.1 GCA_014360335.1 bacterium
ACAATAGCTGACTATAAGAAGGCTACTGGAAAAGATATAAAGACCTTTAATGAGGCTCCAATGTTACAAGAATTGGTAAAACAGGGAAAGCTTCCACCAGTAGAAAAGAGGCTCCCTGCTGACCCTCTTGTAGTAGTCCCAGTAGAAGAAATAGGGAAGTATGGTGGAGAGTGGAGAACGGTTACTTTAGGTGTAGCGGATAATGCATGGTTCCAGAGGACGGTAGACTATGAAGGGCTTGTTAGATGGGATATGAAATTTAATAATGTTCTGCCTAATCTAGCAAAGAGTTGGAAGATAAGCGATGAAGGAAGGACGTTTACCTTCTATCTTAGAAAGGGTATAAAGTGGTCCGATGGTCAGCCGTTTACAGCTGATGATATTCTCTTCTGGTATGAAGATATCCTCCTTAATAAAGAGCTTACTCCGACTATTGGGAAGTGGCTCACTACTGATGGGCAACCTGTAAAGGTAGAAAAGGTAGACGATTACACAGTAAGATTTAAGTTTACTCAACCTAACGGCCTATTCCTCCAGAGATTAGCTACCCCTGATGGTGTAGGATTAATAGTTCCTAAACACTATATGAAGCAGTTCCATCCAAAATATACGTCAAAAGAAAAACTTGATGCAATGGTAAAAGAGGAGAAACTAACAGATTGGTTTACATTATTCGGTAATAAGAATACTTGGTGGCTAAATCCAGAAAGACCTCTCCTCTTTGCATGGAGACCTACAAATGTATTAGGCTCTGGTCCAAGATACATATGGGAGAGAAATCCGTACTACTGGAAGATAGATACCGCAGGAAATCAGCTTCCGTATCTAGATAGAGTAGTCTTTGAAGTGGTAGAGAATGCCGAAGTTGCTTTGATGAAGGCTCTAAATGGCGAGATTGATATGCATAGTAGACACTTTACTATAATGCAGAACTATCCAGTTCTGGCAGAAAATAGAGAGAAGGGTGGGTATAGATTTTTTACTTTAAAGCCGACTGGAATGAACGCAGTTATAGTAGCATTTAATTTAAACCAGAAAGACCCTGTTTTAAGAAAGATATTTAACGATAAGAGATTTAGATTTGCTATGTCTTATGCGATAAATAGGCAGGAAATAATAGACCTTGTATATCTTGGAAGGGCTATTCCTTGGCAGGCAGCACCACTTAAGGAATCTGCTTTCTATCATGAGAGACTCGCTAAGGCTTATATAGAATATGATCCTGCAAAGGCAAATAAGCTTCTTGATGATATGGGCTTGAAACGTGGACCAGATGGGATAAGACTGAGACCAGATGGTAAGCCTCTGAGTGTAACTATAGAGATAGCAGCAGGGTTAAGACCTGACTGGGTAGATGCCTGTGAGCTTATCAAGAAGTATTGGGAGGCTGTGGGAGTAAAGACCGCAATAAAGACAGAGGATAGGTCTATATTCTACACAAGAAAAGCTACTGGGGAGACAGAAGTTACCATATGGAGCGGAGATGGTGGAATGGAAGTCCTCCTAGAACCAAGATGGTACTTCCCATTTAGTGGTGAATCTAACCATGCCCCACTATGGCAACTATGGTATAACTCTGGCGGAAAATCTGGAGAAGAGCCACCTCCAGAGGTTAAGAAGCAGATGCAGTTATATGACCAGATTACAAAGACTACAAGCTTTGCCAAACAGAAACTCTTGATGAAGCAGATCCTAGATATAGATGCTAATAATCTCTACGTTATTGGTATATGCACCAATCCACCTGGATTTGGTATAGTTAAGAATAACTTTAGAAATGTCCCAGAAGAGATGTTTGATTCTTGGCTATGGCCCAATCCAGCTCCAACTAATCCTTGCCAATACTTTAAGAAGTAAATTACCAATTTTATGGTTTAGAATAATGGGTGATGGGTAAGGTTTTACCTATCACCCATTATTATTTTTGGAGGTGAAAAAGTATGTATAATGTTTCAAGACCTGAAGAGATAAAAGGGAATGTATCTAGAGAAGCATTGAATGAGCCTATCATTTTAAAGAAGGATGAGATTAGGGAAGATATACCTAAAGATAAGATTATTAAACTTTGCGAGGAACTCATTAATACTCCAATACCAGAAGCTAAGTATTCATACTTTAGAGAGTTCTATATTACAGGTAATAGGACTCACTACGAAGCACCGCATAGACTAAAGAGAACCAATATGTATCTACTAGCTATAGGAACATTTCTTACAGGTAGAGGAGATTTTCTCCTTAGACTCCAAGACTACATATGGGATATATGTAATGAAGTAACCTGGTGCTATCCTGCACATCTACCAGAAGAATTAAATTACGATGAACCATATATAGACCTATTTGCCTCTATGACCGCAGAACAGCTTGGGGAAATCCTTGACGTTCTGGGTGATAAGCTGGATAAAAATATAAAGGAAAGAGTTAGGTATGAATTAAAGAGGAGGATATTTATCCCATTCTATGAAAATCCAGATAGATATTGGTGGGCTAACGCCTATTGGTCTAACTGGTGTGCGGTATGTTGTGGGGCAGTGGGAGCTTCTGCTATAGCAGGTAGGGCAGAGGAGCCTTACTTTACTAAGATACTATTCGATGTTACCCAAAGGCTCAATAGATACCTAGATTACTTTGATGATGAAGGTGGATGGGTAGAAGGGGTGGGCTATTGGAACTTTGGGTTGACTCATCTATCTAGGTTTGCCGATAGTCTATACAGAATTACATATGGAAGGATAAACCTCTTCGAGCATCCTAAACTTCAGATAACTGGACTGTTCCCCGTCTACTGTTATCTACCTCCTGAGGGATTTGTTAACTTTGGAGACTGTTCCTATGAGACTAGATTGAATAGAGACTTGGTGATTCTTCTAAGTAGATACACCAAGGTTGGTAAAGAATTGAACTGGCTAGCCTCGCAGATGGAGGCAAGGGAATTAGAGAATTTTAGGTGTCTTAGAAGAGAAGAAAGGGTGTTAGAACCGCCAAAGGAGACTTCTATGCACTTCCGTGGCATAGACTGGGTTATAACCCGTAAGAGTTGGGAGGATAAACTTGGACCGATTTTGGCTGTAAAGGCAGGAAATAATGGAGAACCGCATAATCAGTTAGATGTCGGTCATTTTATATTCAATGTGTATGGTCAATCATTCCTACACGACCTAGGAGCAGGTATATACACAAGAGAATATTTTAGAGAAGGTAGATATAAGAATCCATTCTGTAATGCAGAGGGGCATAGTTTGATATTCATTGATGGCAAGAGTGAAGGTATAGGGAAGGATTTCGAAGGAAAGGTCATAACCTTTGAAAAGGGCAAAGATAGAGACGATATACTCCTTGACCTAACTAAAGCATATCCTCAGGAGAAGATAGAGAAGATAACTAGAAGGTTACAATTTTTGAAAGAGAGAAGGGATGGAGGGCTTATTTTAGAAGATAGCATTCTTCTAAAGGCTACTGGCAAGATAGAGTCTAGGATACAAATTAATGGAGAGTTAGAAAGGCTTAGTGATAAGAGCTTTATAGTTAGAGGCAAATATGGGAATCTATTTGTAAAGGTGAAAGAACCTGTAGAAGGAGTAGTTGAGATAGGAGAATTAAAGAATCTAGAATTTCACGATGGTTCGGTAAGAGATTTTAATTTCCTAAATATAGTCACTTCTGGTAAAGAAGCTAGATTTTATGTAATATTTACTCCTTTTAGGGAAAGGGATGAGATAGAATGAAGCTATCTTTTAGCACATTAGGTTGTCCCACCTGGGATATAAAGAAGATAGTAGAGTCTGCCAGACGCTATGGATATAACGGGGTAGAGTTAAGAGGTGCAGGGAGGCAACATATATCACTTGAGATCTCTCCATTAGAGAGAAGCGAGATAAAGAGACTCTTTGAAGACAACAATGTAGAGATTTGTTGTATAAGTGCCTATACTAGGTTTGCGTCTCCTATAAGAGAAGAGAGGGAAGCAAATATTGAGACTCTTGTTAGATACTGTGAGTTGGCTAGAGAGATGAATGCCCCAATTGTGAGAAGCTTTATAGGGAATGTGCCGGAAGGGATTAGTGAATCCGAATATATGAATTACATCCCAGAGGCTCTACATAAGGTTGGAGAGAAGATAGAAGGGCTTGGGGTAGATGTTGTAATAGAGACCCATGACTATTTCTCAACAGGGAAGATTATATCCGATATTATAAGGAGAACAGATAGTAAAAATATAAAGGCGCTTTGGGATGTATGGCATCCTTATAGGAGTGGAGAGAGTCCAAAAGAGACTGTAAAGTATTTAAAGCCCTATCTTAGGCATATGCATATAAAAGATGCAAAGAGAATAGGTGAGGATTGGCAACTTGTCCTGCCCGGAGAGGGAGATATACCACTAAAAGAGATAGTAGACTTACTTAAGGAGATAGATTATCAAGGGTATCTATCTTTTGAGTGGGAGAAGATGTGGCATCCAGAGATACCGGAGCCTGAAGTATCTTTCCCAAGATACGTAGAGTATATGAGAGCTATGAGTGTTTGACGCCTCAAGCTAGATAAAGTATAATCTTAGCTGTTAAGCTAGAATTTCAATTAGAAAGAGGTGTTTGTGATGCTTAAGGGTATTATACCTGCTGTAGTTACCCCTTTTAAAGGGGATAGTATAGATTTTAATGCCTTTGAAAAGCTATTGAACTTTCTTATTGATAGAGGTGTTAATGGTCTTTTTATAGCTGGGACAAATGGAGAAGGACCTCTACTATCAAAAGAGGAAAAGGCTCTCCTATTTAAAACCGCTGTAGAAGTAGCCAAAGATAGGGTTCCTGTTATAGCTCAAATTGGGGAGGTCACTACCAAGGATACTATAGAAGTAGGAGAATCCGCTGTAAAGTCAGGTGTATCTGCTGTAGCAATAGTAAGTCCTTACTATTTTAAGCTAGAAGATTCTGCCCTCAAAAGACACTTTATCAGTGTTGCCCGTGCGTTAGACCCAATGCCAGTCTATCTATACAATCTTCCTAGTAATACTGGAAATAGTATTAAGCCATCATTAGCTAAAGCCATTATAGGAGAGGCGGATAATGTAAAGGGTATAAAGGATAGCAGTAAAGACCTTCAGACTCTTGAAGATTTTATATATGAATTAGGTCCAGATAGAGATGTTATAGTAGGGACAGATAGTTTAATCTTACCTGCTTTGATTATGGGTGCTAAAGGGGCTATATCAGCATTAGCTAATCCACTACCAGAGCTATGTATCAGTCTCTATAGAGACTTTCTTTCTGAAGATTTAAAATCTGCAAGGGAGAAACAGTATATACTGAATAATATAAGGACTATAACCAAGCAGTTCTCATCTATCTCTGCGTTAAAGGTTATGTTAAGGCTTAGAGGGATAGATGTAGGAACTGTAAGACCTCCTCTAGGAGAGGTCACCGCTGAGCAAGAGGGAGTATTAAGGAAGACATTAGAGGAGTTACATTATCTATAGGAGGACAGGATGACTAGAGAAGAGTTGTTAAAATATATAGACCAGACACTTTTAAAACCGCAGGCTACAATTGAGGAGATGAATGCATTCCTTGAAGAAGCAAAGACTTATAAGTTTTATGCGGTATGCATAAACCCTTGGTTTACAAAACTAGCTGTTGAGGTTATGAAAGGTTCTGGGGTCAAAGTAGGAGTCGCTATAGGATTTCCACTTGGAGCTACTACAACCAGAACCAAGGTCTATGAGGCGGATGAAGCTTTAGAGAACGGAGCAGATGAGTTAGATATGGTTATAAATATTGGAGCACTTAAGAGCAAGGATTACGAGTATGTGGAGAACGAGATAAAGAAGATAGTCAATCTTGCAGGTAGAAAGATAGTAAAGGTAATACTTGAGACCTGCTATCTAACAGACGAGGAAAAAATTACAGCCTGTAGGATAGCGGAGACTAGTGGGGCAAGTTTTGTAAAGACATCCACTGGATTTGGACCTGGTGGTGCTACAGTAGAGGACGTGAAGCTTATGAGAGAGACGGTTGGGGATAGATTGGGAGTTAAGGCTAGTGGTGGTATCAGAACACTTGAGGATGCTCTAAAGATGATATCAGCAGGGGCAAATAGGATTGGAACAAGTTCTGGAAAGGCTATAATAGACGCCCTAAGTTGAGTATACTATTATTTCTCCTTGGACTTATAATAGGGAGCTTTTTAAATGTATGCATATATAGGATACCGGAAGGTATCTCTATTGTTAACCCTGGGTCATTCTGCCCAAAATGTAAACATCAGCTTTCCTGGTTAGATAATATCCCGTTAGTTAGCTATATGCTGTTGAAAGGAAGATGTAGGTATTGTGGAGCGAAGATTTCTATACAGTATCCCCTTGTAGAATTACTCACAGGGACCATATTTCTCTTATTCTATATAAGATTTGGTATCTCAGCTGAGTTCATATTATTTGCTTCTGTCTCTTCTCTTTTAATAGTAGCCCTATTTATAGACTTAAAGTATATGCTATTACCAGATGTAGTTATAATCCCAAGCATTATACTTTCGGCAATCTATGGAAGTATCTATGGCTTTCCCCATAACTTTATAGCCGCAGGCATATTTACTCTTATGTTCTACCTTTTACGTGTCATCTTTAAAGACGGATTAGGCATAGGAGACATAGAGCTTATCTTTATCTTTTCCCTTATGCTCGGCTTCTATGGGGCGCTTTTGGTAGTTATAATATCATCTCTTATTGGAACTATTTATGGGATATATCTAATAAAGAAGGGAAGGGCTGGGATGAGAACGAAGATTCCCTTTGGTCCCTTCCTCATAGGGGCATTTCTTCTGGTTTCTTCTATCAATATCCCAGCCTTTTATCTACTACGTTGACCATCTTAGACACATCTGGATAAGCCTTAAGGTTTTTGATAAATATCTCTAAGAGCCTTTCAGTATAGTATGGATTGAGTCCTGCTATGTGTGGAGTTATAACTACATTGTCTAGATTCCAAAGCTCACTCTCAGGTGGTAAAGGTTCCGTCTCAAAGACATCTAGTCCAGCCCCTAATATCCATTTCTCCTTAAGTGCCTTTATAAGAGCATTCTCATCTACAACCTTTCCTCTTGCCACATTTATTAAGATACTTGTAGACTTCATCAATTTTAATTCCCTTTCACCTATCAGGTGGTATGTCTCTCTTGTAAGTGGAACGATGATAACTACAACGTCAGATTCTTTCAAAAGTGTATCCAGAGAATCTTTACCTAGGAGTATATCGGGCTTAACCTCAACATCTTTATTTGTATCTCTTTTTAGCCCAATGACTCTCATCCCAAAGCCCTTGGCTAGTCTGGCTATCCCTTGTCCTATCCTTCCGTAGCCTATTATTCCTATCGTCTTTCCATAGAGTTCATCTATGAAGACCTCGTTATGGAGCCAAGCTCTCTTACTCTTTCCCTCGAAAGATTTTATAAGCCCTCTAGTGATAGCTAGTATAAGTGCAAATGTATGCTCAGCTATGGGTATAGGATGAACCCCACTGGCATTAGTAAGTATTACATCGCTCTCTATCAGTTCTTGAAAGAGAAGTCCATCTACCCCCGCACCAGTAGCCTGTATCCACTTTAAATTCTTTGCCCTTTTGAACTCTTCTCTGGATATACCCCCAAGTATCACCTCTGCGGATTCCACATTGTCTACTAAATCTACGTCATCTCTTGCTGATAGAATCTCTTTTAAATGATGTTCTTTGAAGTTATAACTGTATCTTATATATAGCTTCAAAAATTTCCCTCCTTTTACTTTGTCTCTAAGTCTTGGAGAATCTTAAATATTTCCGATTTGGTAGATATTATAATGCTCGTATCCTCCTTCTTTAATATCTCACCGTATGTATCTAGATATTTTATAAGGAATGCAAGTTCTGGAGCCTTAGAATAGGCATTCTGTATAAGTGAAACCGCTATACTTTCTCCCTCTCCCTTTATCTTTTGGCTCTCCATATTCGCCTTAGATATAAGCTCAGCCTTTATCTTGTCTGCATCTGCCATAATAGAAATCTTTTCCTTTTCTCCTTCAGATATATACTTCTGAGCCATCTGTAATCTTTCTGCCTTCATTCTCTCAAAGACAGATGCTTGAACCTCTTGTGGGAAATTGGTAGTCTTAAATCTTACATCTACAATCTCTAAGCCGTACTCTGGAAGTAGAGCCTTCAAGTCATTTATCACTAGATTAGGAATCTCTTCCCTCCCCATAATAATCTGGGAGAGTGTATATTTACCTACCTCTTTTCTCATAGCTGAATAAACGACATCATCTAAGATTGTATTAGCTCCTTGCTGTGTTCTTACCCTCTGCAAGAATTTGTCAGGCTCTTTTATCCTATACTTTGCATAGTAGTCTACTATTATGGTCTTTTTATCCTTGGTTACCGCTACCTGGGGATTGGTATCGTATTCTAGAATCTTCTTACTGAACTTATGCACAGTATCTATAAACGGTACCTTAAATCCTAGCCCTGGTGTTGTATCTACCTTTATTATCCTACCAAATCTTGTTATTACCGCCTGTTCTGTCTGGTCTAATTGATACAAGAATAAGCCTCTTAATAGTATAAGGGCTAAAAGTATGATAAAGACTACTGATTCAACCTTCCTTAATGTATTCATTTTATCACCTCAGTTTTATCCTTCTCTAGGAATATATTAAGCCCTACAGAAGGGTCCACTATGTATTTGTTTATCCCTGCAAGTATTCCACGCATCCTGTCTAGATATATCTGTTTTTTAGCTATGTTTTTCTCTTTTACATATTGCTTATAGACTTCCTCAAACCTGCTGACCTCTCCTTTAGCAAGATTTATCTTCTGTATCTTATATGCCTCTGCCTCCTTTATTATCTTATAAGCCTCTCCTTCTGCCTCTAAGACCACCTGGTTATAGTATCTTTTCCCTTCATTCACTAACTGGTCCATCTTCTCTTTTGCCTTTTGGACCTCATCAAACGCTGATTTCACTTGTTCAGGTGGGTCTACATCCTGTAGTTGAACTGCAACTATCCTTATCCCGCAGTTGTATCTATCTAGCACAGACTGGATGAGGTCTTTTGTCTGATTCTGGATAGCTTCCTTTCCTACAGTTAGAACATCATCTACAGTATTACCAGCAATTACAGTTCTCATAGCAGACCAGGATGTCTTTCTTATAGTCTCTATAGGGTTATCTACGTTAAATAAATATGCTACTGGGTCTCTCACTATATACTGCACTATAAACTCTACCTCCACTATGTTCTCATCCTTAGTCACCATTATCTTTTCCTCTGGCACATCACTATAGATGATATTACCTGATGCGTCCTTCCCTACGCTTCTAAACCCTATTTCTATCCTATTTACCTTTTCTACTGATACCTTCTCTACTGTCTGTATGGGCCAGAACCATTTAGCATGGATTCCTGGTCCTGTAACTTTAGAGAAGGCCCCAAATGTTTTTACTATTCCGGCTTCATCTGTATTGACTGTGTAGAAAGAGCTTGAGAGGATTATAATTGCTATTATTCCAATAAATACTCCTATAATAATAGATGTTGGCTTTATACTTTTAAACCTCTTGGGGTTCTCTTCTGGGAACTGTTCCCAATTGAATCTATCTTCCATAAACATCCCTCCCTTTTTTATGTTCTTATACTTTATTAGTATATCATAGCGTATTTTCTTTATAAATCTTATTGCTATAGACAACTTAACTGGATAGTAGTATAATCTTTCTTAAGAACGAATTCTTTGTGGAGGTTTTAAAGTTATGGAGAAAAGGCCGTATGGAAATACAAAAGAACTGCTCTCTATCATAGGGTTTGGTGGTATTGTTATCGCCAAGATGCCTCAAGAAGAGGCAAACAATTTAGTCTCTATGGCTATTGATAGAGGGATAAACTACTTTGATGTTGCACCTACATATATGGATGCGGAGGAGAGACTAGGAATAGCTCTTAAGGGAAAGAGAGACTCTGTATTCTTGGCGTGTAAGACGGAGAAAAGGACGAAGAAAGAAGCTTGGGAGGCTTTAGAGAATTCTCTAAGACTCTTACACACAGACCATTTCGACCTTTATCAGCTTCATGCTATGTCAACTGATGAAGACTTTGAGATAGCTATGGGACCAAATGGTGCAATGGAAACCTTTATATCTGCAAGAGAGAAGGGACTTATAAGATACATAGGTTTTTCTGCCCATTCTGCAGAGGTGGCTTTGAGATTATTAGATGCCTTTCACTTTGACTCTATTCTATTTCCAATAAACTGGGTGAACTATTTTAACTCAAACTTTGGTCCACAAGTGGTTGAAAAGGCTATAGAGAAAGGAACCGCTAGACTTGCCATAAAGGCGATGGCTAAGACTCTTATACCTGAAGGTTATCCCCGTAGATATGATAAGTGTTGGTATCTTCCAGTAGAGGAGCCCGACCTAGCGAGTCTAGCCCTTAGGTTCACTTTGTCACAGCCTATCACCTCTGCTATTCCTCCGGGAGAGCCTAAATTCTTCAAGATGGCTTTGGATATAGCAGAAAACTTTAAGCCTATAACACCTGAGGAGTTAGAGTATCTAAAGGAGAAGGCTAAAGGAGTAGAGCCGATATTTAAGCTTAGAAGTATAGCATAACCATAATCGCCCCTATAATTAAGTAAAATAACGCTGATTGGTAACTATGAAAACTGCGATTTATCTATTATTCATACAACAATTATTCAATCTTCTATAGTTGCATTTATCCATACAGATATGATATAATGCCTAAGGTTTTAATTTACGTAGGAGGGATGAAAGAATGGATCCTATTCTATTGTTGGAAAAACAGCATATAAGACAAGATTTAGAAAACTTTAAGCCAGGAGATTTGGTGAGGGTTTATACGAAGTCTCTAGAAGGTGGAAGAGAGAGACTACAGGTATTTGAAGGGACAGTTATAGCTATAAAAGGTAGTGGTGTTAATAGGTCCTTTACTGTAAGAAAGATTTCGTATGGGGTTGGTGTAGAGAAGGTATTTCCTCTATACTCACCTATAATCGATAGGGTAGAGGTAGTAAGAAAGGGTAAGGTTAGAAGGGCTAAGCTATACTATTTAAGGACGAAGATAGGTAAGGAGGCTAGGATAAAAGAAGCTAGGATAAAGGAAACTGGCGTAAATGAGTAAAGAAGTGATAAGAGATTTAATAGAGTCTGTAGTAATAGCTGTGATCTTAGCTTTTGGTATAATAAGACCCTTTATCATACAGCCTTACGCTATACCCAGTGGGTCTATGGAGCCAACCCTCCTCGTTGGAGATAAGCTTTTTGTGAATAAGTTTATATACAGGTTCAAACCTATACAGCGATTTGACGTGATAGTCTTTAAGTATCCACATAACCCTAAGGTGGATTATATAAAGAGGGTTATAGCCCTTGAGGGAGAGACGGTGCAACTTATTAACGGTAAGGTATATATAAACGGTCAGCCTATAGAGGAGAATCATCAGATGTATCCTTCATATGATAATTTTGGTCCAGTAACAGTCCCCAAGGGTAACCTCTTTGTCTTAGGTGATAACAGAAGTAATAGTGAGGATAGTAGATACTTTGGGTTTGTCCCTGTTCAGAATGTCTTAGGGAAAGCAATCTTGATATATTGGCCTCCAGGAAGAATAGGTATAATAAGGTAAAATCAACTCAGGATATAGAGTTAGTTTTATTCTCCAAAGGGATCTATCCAGTTTGTGGGATAGATGAGGCTGGTAGAGGTGCTATTGCTGGTCCTTTAGTGGCATCAGCGGTTATCTTACCTCCTAGATGTGATATACCGTTAGTTGATTCTAAGAAGCTGTCTCCAAAGGAGAGAGAAACGATAGCTCATAAGATTAGAGAAGTTGCTATAGATATAGGTTTGGGTATAGTCCAACCCGAAGAAATAGACACTAATGGGCTATCCTGGGCTAATAAAGAGGCTTTCAAGAGGGCTCTATTGGATCTAGATGTTGAGGTAAAAGGTATTATAACAGATGCCTTAGGTATAGATGTTGATTTATTCCAGCTAAATATCATAGATGGTGATGAGATCTGTGCGTCCGTTTCTGCTGCATCTATAATAGCAAAGGTATCTAGGGATTCTATAATGAACTACTATGATAAGTTATTTCCGCAGTATGACTTTTCTCATAACAAAGGTTATCCTACCCCTTCCCATAAAGAGAGACTAAAAATATACAAGCCCTCAGTTATACACAGGGTTTCTTTTTCACCTGTAAGAGAGGTGTTGGAATATGAAGAATAAGAGAAGTTTAGGTAGTTTAGGGGAGAAGAAGGCTTTAGAGTATCTAAAAGGCTTGGGTTATGATATCCTTGCTGTTAATTTCTACTCACAGCGGGGAGAGATAGATATCATAGCGGAAGATAATGGTGTTTTGAGTTTTATAGAGGTAAAGACTAGAACAAGTAAAAGATTTGGTGCCCCAGAGGAATCTATTTCCTATAGAAAAAAAGAGCGTATAGTTAGAACTGCTCTCTATTATCTAAATGCTAAGGGATGGCCCAGATTGAGTTGTAGGTTTGATGTCCTTACCGTAAATATAGATCCAAAGACTGGAGATGCAAGGTTTAACCTCACAAAGGATGCCTTCCAGTTAGAAGGGGATACATATAAGTATGTTGGCTAAGGTCTTGAGTGCAACCCTTTTAGGTATAGAAGGGGCACTGGTAGACGTAGAGGTCGATATAAGTAATGGTTTGCCCAGTTTTACTATTGTAGGATTACCCGATCAAGCGGTTCAGGAGTCAAGAGAGAGGATAAGATCTGCAATAAAGAATTCTGAGTTTAACTTCCCCGTCAAAAGGATTACCGTTAATCTTGCCCCAGCTGATATAAAGAAGGAGGGACCTGCCTTTGATCTTCCGATAGCTATAGGGATCCTTATGGCTTCTGAAATTATAATTCCCCAACTTGATAGTGCTTTCCTTATCGTTGGGGAATTATCCTTGGATGGTTCTATAAGACCAGTCAATGGGATTATCTCTATGGCTATAATGTCTAGAGAATTGGGTATTCCTATAATGTTTGTTCCTTATGAAAATTCCTCCGAGGCTGCCCTTATCCCAGGGATAAAGGTCTATGGTATTAGACATCTGACTGAGATTGTTCAGTTTTTGAATGGTAGTATTAGCCTTTCTCCTGCAAGTCCAGCCAAATCTATAAAGATAAATGAGGTATCTGGTGATTTTAGTGAGATAAAAGGACAGGAATCTGCCAAGAGGGCGTTAGAGATAGCAGCCTGTGGTTTTCACAATGTTATTATGGTTGGACCTCCCGGGTCTGGTAAGACTATGTTAGCTCAAAGGTTACCAACCATTCTTCCTCCACTTACAGAGGAGGAGGCTTTGGAGGTGACTAAGATATATAGTAGTGCAGGGCTATTACCAAAGGGTGGAGGGATAATAGAGGAGAGACCTTTTAGGTCTCCCCATCATTCTATCTCTCTTGCTGGTATGGTCGGAGGGACTAGCAACCCTAGGCCTGGAGAGATAAGCTTAGCTCATAACGGTGTCCTCTTTTTGGATGAGTTTCCAGAATTTAGAAGGGATGTCTTAGAGGCACTGAGACAACCAATGGAGGATGGAACCCTTGTAATATCAAGGGCTCATGGAAGTATAAGATTTCCAGCTAGATTTATGCTTGTAGCAAGTATGAATCCCTGTCCTTGTGGGTATTTAGGGGATACTAAGAAGGCTTGTACTTGTAGCCCCTATCAGATTGAGAGATACTTTGGTAAGATCTCAGGTCCTATCTTAGATAGGATTGATATACAGATAGAGGTTCCAAGATTGGAGACAGATACCCTTATAAAGAGTAACCCTGGTGAGACCTCCGAGAGTATAAGAAACAGAATAAAGAAGGCTCGAGAGTTTCAGAGTTATCGATTTAGAGAAGGTTTTAGAGCCAATGGACTTATGGAACCTCGAGAGATAAAGAAGTATTGTAAACTTGTCCCTTCAGTTCAAAGTCTATTACGAGAGATTGTTGATAAATTTCATCTCAGTGCCCGGTCTTATGATAAACTGTTAAAGGTAGCTAGGACCATAGCTGACCTGAACGAGAGTGAACTGATAAGGGAAGAGGATATACTAGAGGCTATTCAGTATAGGGTATTAGATAGGAAATATTGGGAGAAGAAGTTTTCATAATAGATTGGATTCTACTAAACCTTACTGGAAGATATAGGGTGATAAAAGAGTTATTCTCTAGAGGCTTTTCTACTGAGGAGATTATAAGTTTTCTAGGTTTTGAGAAAGAGAAGCTTTTAACACTAAGAAAAAAGGCTGAAGAAGAGTATAAAAAATCTATAGATTTAGGTATTAAGCTGGTCCCTCTATCTTCAGATGAATATCCAGTTCTTCTAAAAGAGATTTCCGACCCTCCAGCTCTTTTGTATGTCTTAGGAGAGAAGGTCTGGCTAAAAGGAAACTTTATAAGCGTTGTAGGAACTAGGAAACCTACTAGATATGGTATAACCGCTACAAGAATGATAGTCTCTAGATTGGCTGAGAATGGAATTGGAATTGTTAGTGGTTTTGCCTATGGAATAGATACCGTAGCTCATACAGAGGCTTTGAATGGAGGGGGATATACTATAGGTGTTCTAGGAACTGGAGTGGATGTAATCTACCCAAGAGTGAATAAGGGTTTAAGGAGAGATATAATAGAGAGTAAGAGGGGATGTCTTATAAGCGAATTTCCAATTGGGGATAAGCCTGAATCTTGGCACTTTCCAAGACGTAATAGGATAATTAGCGGACTTACTCAAATTACGCTTGTAGTTGAGGCTTCACTAAAGAGTGGAGCTATGATAACTGCAAGTTACGCCTTGGAGCAGGGGAGAGAGGTCTTTGCTGTGCCAGGTAATATAGATAGTGAAAATAGCCAAGGGACCAACCAGCTTATAAAGGAAGGGGCAAAGCTTATAACCTCAGGTGACGATATACTTGAGGAGTTTAATGTGATTCCGAAGGTTACTACAGTAAGGTTACCCGAGCTTACTGAGGAAGAGGCTGTTATCTGGAATATACTGAACGAACCTAGGCTAGAGGATGATATACTTAATATAAGTGGATTGGATATTAGTAGATTTAATATTATAATTACTAAACTAGAATTAAAAGGCTTGATAGAGAGATTGCCGGGGAGGATGCTGAAGAGAAAAGATGGATGAGAAGACTTTGTTGATAGTAGAGTCACCTGCTAAGGCTAGAACGATATCCCATTATCTTGGGAAGAACTTTATAGTTAAGGCTTCACAGGGACATATAAGAGACCTGCCTGAAACGGATTTCGGGGTCGAGATAAAGAAGGACAGGGTAAAGGTAAAGTATGTTACCCTTCCTGATAAACTGCCGATAATAAAGGAGCTAAAAGATACTAAATCTAAGGTTAATAGGGTCCTCTTTGCTACAGACCCCGATAGGGAAGGGGAGGCAATCTCTTGGCATCTAGCAAATGTTCTTAAGATAGACCCTAATGAAAAGTGTAGAGTGGAATTTCACGAGATTACTAAGAATGCTATAGTTGAAAGCTTAAGAGACCCTAAGCCTATAGATATAAACAGGGTAAATGCCCAACAGGGAAGAAGGGTTCTAGATAGGATTGTTGGATATAGATTGAGTCCGTTCCTCTGGGAAAAGCTTATGAAGAATGACCTCAGTGCAGGTAGGGTTCAGTCTGTTGCTCTAAAATTTATATGCGATAGAGAGAGGGAGATCGAGGCATTTGTCCCAGAGGAATACTGGGAGATAGAAGGGGTCTTCCTCCAAGAGGATATCAGGTTTAAGGCAAAACTTATATCCAAAGGAAAAGAGAAGATAAAGATACCAAATGAGGCTGAGGCTAATAGATTAGTAGAAGAACTTAAGTCTTCTAAGTTTCGTATCCTTGATATAAAGAGGAGTAAGAAGAAAAGGTCTTCACCGCCTCCATTTATTACTAGCACTTTACAGCAAGAGGCATCTAAGAAGCTTGGTTTTTCTCCATCTAAGACTATGAGCATCGCCCAACAGCTATACGAGGGTCTTAAGATAGGAGACACAATAGTTGGACTTATCACCTATATGAGGACAGATTCAGTCAGGATAGCGGAGCCTGCCTTAAACGAAGTCAGAAGGTTTATAAAGGAACATTATGGGGATGAGTATCTCCCTAAGAAGCCAAAGGTATATAAGTCCTCAAAATCTGCCCAGGAGGCTCACGAGGCGATTAGGCCTACATCTGTAGAGAGAACTCCAGAATCTATAAAAGAGTATTTAACACCTGACCAGTTTGCCCTATATAGACTTATATGGAACAGGTTCGTTGCCTGTCAGATGGAGGATGCTATATACAATACAATTACGGTAGATGTGGAAGGGAATGATTATATCTTTAGGACTAGTGCGGGTAGATTGATATTTGCTGGTTATCAGATAGTAAGTGGAAAAGAAGAAGAGGATGAGGAGGTTCCTCTTGAAAAACTAGATAAGGATAAAGAGGTATCACTCTTGGAGCTTATCCCTACCCAACACTTTACCCAACCCCCACCTCGTTATACAGAGGCGTCTCTTATAAAGCTGTTAGAAGAGAAGGGTATAGGTCGTCCAAGTACCTATGCTACCATCATCAGCACTATTCAGGAGAGAAACTATGTGACAGTTGAGAACCACGTCCTAAAGCCTACCGAGGTAGGTATGATTGTATCTGATTTACTTACAAAATATTTCCCAAATATAATGGACCCGAACTTTACCGCTAAGATGGAAGAGGACTTAGATGAGATAGAAGAGGGTAAAGAAGATTGGGAGAAACTAGTAATACAGTTCTATCAGAAGTTTGAAAAACAGGTAGAAGAGGCAAAGGAGAAGGCAGAGGTAAGTAATATATTGGGAAACTGCCCCCTCTGTGGAAAGCCATTAGTAGAAAGAAGGAGTAGGTATGGGGTATTTATTGGATGTTCTGGATATCCTGAATGTACATATACTAGACCTGCAACAAAGAATACAGGGGTGAGTTGTCCAAAGTGCGGAGGCGAGATAGTTGGATTAAAGTCTAAGGCTGGTAAGATGTATTATAGATGTTCTAACTATCCTAACTGTGACTTTGTAATCTGGGACAAACCTACCAGTACTAAGTGCTCTAAGTGTGGTTATCCTTTGGTGTTTGCCAAATCTAAAAAGGGGAATACGTATAGAAGATGTAGTAATCCTGATTGTGATTTTGTCTTACTTGGGAAAAGAAAGGCTAAAGCCAAAAAGGTGTAGTATATGAGGGTAACTATTATTGGTGGCGGTTTGGCAGGAGTAGAGTCTGCGTACTATCTAGCTAATAAAGGAGTAGAGGTAATACTATATGAGATGAGGCCATATACTCCTACAGAGGTTCATAAGACTGGATATTTGGCAGAGCTTGTATGTAGTAACTCTTTAAAGTCTGATGTTCCTTATGATGCCAGTTGGCTATTAAAGGAGGAGATGAGACTACTTAATTCAATAGTTATGGAATCGGCAAGAAAGAACGCTATCCCTGGTGGTAAATCATTGGTTGTAGATAGAGATGGCTTTAGTGTGTATATTACAGAGAAGCTTTTGACTCATAAGAATGTTTATATTGTTAGAGAAGAGTGTAAAGACATTCCTAAGGATAGACCAATTATTATAGCAACTGGTCCACTAACTGGAGGAGATTTTGCCGAATCATTAAAGAAACTTTTAGGTGAAGAATTTTTATATTTCTATGATGCTACAAGTCCAATAGTTACTAGGGAGTCTATAGATGAGAATGAATGTTTTTGGGCTTCTAGGTATAACTATGGTGGAGCGGATTATCTAAATTGTCCTATGGATGAGGATACATATGAAAAGTTCTATCAAGCTCTTGTTTCTGCAGAGATTGTTCCGTTACAGAATTTTGAAAAGGGAGTCTTCTATGAAGCTTGCCTTCCTATTGAAGAAATAGCTAAAAGAGATAGGGACGCGTTAAGGTTTGGTCCCTTTAAACCTAAGGGACTAATAGATCCAAGGACTGGTAAAATGCCCTATGCTGTTTTACAGTTAAGAAGAGAGGATAAGGAAGGTAGGTTACTCAGCTTGGTTGGATGTCAGACAAAGCTTAGATGGAAGGAACAGGAGAGGGTATTTAGGTTGATACCAGCTCTTAGGTCTGCTGAGTTTGTTAGGTTTGGAGTTATGCACAGGAATACATTTATAAATTCTCCGATTTTACTTTCTCCTTCTCTTGCTTTAAAGTCTGACCCTAAGGTATTCTTTGCTGGGCAGATTACTGGTGTCGAAGGTTATCTAGAATCATCTGCTACTGGTATTGTTGCTGGGATAAATGTATATAGGCTTTTAAATGGTGAAGAGCCTATAGTTTTTCCCGAGGAAACCGCCATTGGGAGTTTGATAAAGTATATAACAACACATAGTCCTGAAGATTTTCAGCCTATGGGAATAAACTACGGGATAATGCCTGAGGTAAAACATATGTCTCGTAAAGAAAAACGTAGAATTATAGCGGAGAGAGCTCTTGAAAGTCTTAGGAGGGTCATAGATGAATCCTAGTGAGTATTATATTGATCTATTCCTAACGTATATAAAGTCTGAAAGGGGAGCTACTGTAAATACATTGAAGGCTTATGAGAAAGATTTGAAACAGTTTCTCTCTTTTATAAGAGAGGAGAACCTAGAGATACATAGTATCTCTAGGGATAGTGTAAGAGATTTTATAGTGCTCCTTACTAAGAGTAGGTATAATAAAAACTCAATTATAAGAAAATTATCGACACTGAGACGTTTCTATACCTTTATGGTAAAGAGAGACTTTATGAGTGAAAATCCTCTTGTGAGTCTTTTCTCTCCAAAACAGGAAAAGATTCTACCCAATTTTCTTACCCAGTCTGAGATGGAAAGGTTGATAGAAAGTATCCCTTTGGATAATCCTTTGGGGATAAGGGATAGGGCTATAATAGAGATGTTATACTCAACGGGGGTAAGAATTGGGGAGTTAGTTCAACTTAACCTCTCTGATATAAAGGATAATAGACAGATACTGATAAAGGGAAAGGGTAATAAAGAGCGGATAGTATTTCTCGGTGATTATGCGATAAAGAGTTTAAAGAGATATCTAGAAGAGGTAAGACCAAAGTTAGTTAAAGATATAAGAGAAAGGGCACTGTTTTTGAGTAGATTTGGAACGAGGCTTACCTGTAGGAGTATAGAGAGGATGATGGAGAAATACGGAATACAGCTGGGAAGGGATATAAGCCCACATACAATAAGACATTCGTTCGCTACACATCTACTAGAGAACGGGGCTGACCTTAGATCAGTCCAAGAGCTTTTGGGCCATTCTGACCTGTCGACTACACAGAAGTATACACATATAACTTTAGAGAGACTGAAGGAGATATATAAAAAGACTCATCCTAGAGCCTAAGAAAGGAGGAAGATATGAGGATTCTTGTAACAGGAGGAGCTGGTTTTATCGCTTCTCATATTGTGGATGCTTTTGTATCTGGAGGTCATACGGTAGGGATAATAGATAACCTCTCAAGTGGAAGAAGGGAGAATATAAATCCGAATGCTACATTCTTTGAGATAGATATAACAGATAGAGCTAAGCTAGAGGAAGTCTTTAAGTCTTTTAAGCCGGAGATAATTGACCATCATGCAGCACAGATAAATGTAAGGCGTTCAGTTGAAGACCCTGTCTTTGATGCAACAGTAAATATAATAGGCTCACTTAATCTGTTAGAGTTATCTACGAAGTATGGGATAAAGAGATTTATCTTTGCCTCGACAGGCGGGGCTATATATGGAGATGTGGGTGGATTGGCAGATGAATCAACCCCAACCGCCCCTATATCTCCATATGGTGCAAGCAAGAGGTCGGTAGAGATATATCTTGGATATTATTATTCTGTCTTTGGTTTAGAATACGTAGCCTTAAGGTATGCAAATGTATATGGTCCTAGACAGGACCCATTTGGAGAAGCGGGTGTTGTTGCAATATTCTCTGAGAGGATACTTTCGGGTAAGCCTTGCATAGTCTATGGGGATGGAGAACAGACTAGGGATTACGTATACGTTATGGATGTTGTAGAGGCAAATATAAAAGCCCTATCTGCTCCCGTAGGTATATACAATATAGGGACGGGAAAGGAGACAAGTGTAAACGAACTTATAGATGTTCTAAAGTCTGTCTCTGGGAGAGATTTCTCCGTCATCTACGATGCGCCTAGACCTGGAGAAGTAAGACGCATAGCCCTTAACTGTGAGAAAGCTAACAAGTTGCTTGATTGGTCTCCTAAGACCTCTATTGTAGACGGGATAAGAAAGACCTTCAACTACTTTGCCCATATGAAGCACTAATCCTTTTACTTTGGATGCTAAGTCAGATAGTTGTTCTACTATAATGTTGTCATATCTAGTCTTGAGGGTTTCGTCTTGTTCTAGACCTAGATACCACTTGAATTCTTCCTCTTTATCTATATCGGGACCGTAGAGTTTTGACTGTATATCCCACAGCTCTTCTGCCCTTTTTGAACTCTTTATAGCTGACTCTACAATAAATACCTTTAGGTCTTCTGGCTCTATTGGTTTTGCCGAGGTAAGAGCATTTACATATTTAGGGTCTCCAATTCTGCATTGATAGGCTTGATACCTCTCTAGAGCAAAGTGATGGTTTGTGGCTATAGGTATTATCTTTTTGGGATTAAAATAGTTTTGAACTATCACTTTATAAGGAACTGGATATGTATGCTGTGGTTGGGTTATATCCTCTATATAGTGGAGGCATCTAGCAAGAAATCTAAAGCCCCAATATAGGTCTCCATCTCTGAAAGCCTTAACGCTCATATTATAGTAGTGTATGAATCTTTCAGGTGCTCCACCTAGTTTTATCGGTCCCATTACCCAATAGCCATGCCTCCAACTGCTACTGTCTAACCCTATATATCCGAGAAACTTAAATAGCATAGAATCTATGTTTTTATCTAATCCCCAGTCTGGTTCCTCACAGTAGGTAATAAGGATCTCTAGAGCAGAGGTTTTGTTTCCTATATTTCCCTCCTTGTAGGGGATTTCATAGGGAACTGTCCTTTTGTCAGAATCCTGATAGTTAAACGAGGTTATCTCAATATTATCAAAGTCTTTCAGCCACTCTATATCTTTTAGACAATAGTAAGTGACCTCTCTATGCCCACCCCAAGCAAAGGTAACCCTTGGTAGAGCCATAATTACAGCAAGGAGCACTAAAATAAAAAATAATAACTCTCTAAACATTCAAAACTCCCTCTTATTAGTTTTTTATAGTTTAAAGGTTAGATATATCTCTTGTCAACTAGGAGATATTATCTGCTTGGAAATCTTGTATATCCTTCCAGCGATATTTTCTTTCCTGGCTTTGCCCAGCTTATATTAGCCTCTGAGGGTAGGATCCCTTCTCTATAGCAGTATTTAAATGCCTCTTCTAGTCCATCTACCCAGTTCAAGACAGGCTCCCCATCTCTTCTTATAATTTCTTCTGGAAATTCTACTATGTCTTGGGTTGACTCTTGGGCTCCATTGATAGTAAGTGTATGAGCGATTGCAGATTCAAGTGGACAGTACACTATATCTCTACCTTTAATGGCGTCTATAGTCTTCCAAAGTTTTCTTATACTACTATGATTAGGAGAACCATAATCTTTAATATAACCATCTTTGAATCTGGCTATAAGTTTATTAGCACTTTCTGGTATAGTAGGGTCATTATAGGCAACTGTGGCGGATTCAAATTCATATACAAATATAGGACCTAGTTGATCTTTTACCGCATGGGTTGCATAGAAGAGTATCTCGGTTTTGTCCTCAGTTAAGACTCTAATAGCGGAGGTATCAAAATTTTCAATTGGATTGGCTCTATAAAGCTCTGCTATTACCTCAATAGGTTTTATACTACTATCTATAGTTCTACCCAAAAGGTGAAGCATATTATGGAGGAAGTGGGCGGTAGCATTATTGGCTACACTATCTAGTATCCAATTGCCTCTATCATCCTTTTTTCTTCCAGCCCAGTTTGACCTCTTATAGTAAGCCATATTTCTGGGCCAAAGGACGAGAGTCTTAAGTCTTTTAGGTCTTCCAAGTAGACCTTTCATAATATCTCCCTTTAAAGATATATATGCTGGGTCGTATGCCCATTGAAATCCAATTGCTACTCTAAGACGGGTCTTATCCCTTGTAGCTATCATTTCATATACTTCTTGGACTGTAGCAGAGGCAGGTTTTTCACATAACACGTTGCTTCCATTCTCTAAAGCTGTGATGGTCTGTCTACAGTGGAAGTGAATCGGGGAAGAGATTACCGCTAAATCCGCCCTATTTGTTTTATAGAACTCTTCTAGATTAGAAAATATTGGAACTCCTCTTGCCTTTAGTTCATCTAGATGTATACAGGTTTCTGGGTATGGGTCTACCGCCCCAGCAATCTCTACACCGTATTTATCCCCCTCTTGTAGTATAGCCTTCACATAGTTATTGCCATAACCACCTATAGCTACTAAGACAACGGATATTTTTCCCATAGATTACTCCTTTTTATATATTATCCCTTTTCTAAAATCGTTCCATACATTCTCAAACCAGTCATCACCTTTAGGGATTGGTCTAACAGGAACCCAGTCGAAATGGCATTCCCCTTCGCTATATAATACCTCTTGGATTGTCTTTGAAAATCTTCCCTCATCTAGAGAGAATCTAAATACCTCAGGGAGTTCGGGTAATGGCAGTTCTCCGTTACTGTCATATACCAGGTAGGACCCTCTACTCCTTCCCCCTTTTTCTATATAGTTCGCTATGGCTGAGAGATAGACATACTGGGTTATAAGTAAGTCATAGTTCTGATACGCATATGGGAGCTCTTTTATAGAAGAGATCCTTGTTATCTCTGTTATAGATTTTAAATCAGCCTTTGCCTCTTCCTTAGACCTGTAGGCAGACTCTAGGGAACGTATTATTCCTCCATCTCTATCCATTCTCTCTCCAATCTTCTTACGTATATCCGATACATTACTAACTTCACCCATCTTAGATAAGAATCTTCTACCCAATTCTATCTTTGCTATTATCTGTTCTTTAGCTATTGCTACAAATTCTTCGACAGGCATCGGTGCTTCCCTATAGCAGGCAGAGATATACTCTGCTGACCTTGTGCTTCCTACCTGCCCTGAATTTAATGCACTTCCTCCAGGCCTATATACACCATGAGAACCGTTTACTTCTCCCACGGGGAAGAAATGTTTGATATTACTCTCCCACCATATATCTCCAACTAACCCACCGTTATTATGCTGATTGCATACTGCGATCTCTAAGTATTCTTTTGTTATATCTATCCCATGGTCTTTGTAGAGGTCTATCGCTGGCTGATTCATATGGGCTAGCCTCTCTATTGGTGTTCCAAAGAGCACCTTGGATCTGGCTAGATAATCATAAGCCTCTTTCTCTAGTAGGTCAAAACTGAACCTATCTCCAAGAGGATTTCTTGTAAAGTCTAAGAAGACCCTTCTCCCTTTTATAACCGTCTCATAATATACAAGGATATCTATGAGAGAAGAACCATAATTCTTTACCTTCCTTGGATCAAAGGGCCATTGATAGCCCTTTAGGAATATAGCGGTAAGCATCTTTCTAGGGTCTTTAAAGTAGTCTAATAGAAATTCTCTTTCATCATTTCCATCTTTGTCCGTTGATACATATCTAGGTAATACCTGTTGATATGTTCCAGAGAGATTCCATCTGAATTTTATTGATGCTATTCCAAACTGGGACTCAGTGACATTTCTAGCTTTAACTCCAGCTTCTAGAGCAATCCCAGTGGAACCTGTCTGACTCTCAGGATAGACGGAGGATTTATACATACCAGCAGGACCTCCGGTAGCATAAATAATATTTGTGCAGTTAAAGAGGACATATCTCTTATCAGGATTTTCTAACTCATTTAGATTCAGTGCTAGTAATCCAATGCTTTTTGTTTTAGCCCTATCTGTAAGGATACCAATTACCTGATACCCATCAAATATCTTGATCCCTTTCCTTTGGACTTCTTCCTGGAGTCTTTCTGTCATATATTTAGATGTCAGAGGTCCAATAGATGTAGCCCTCTGCCTAGGGTCATGGTCTGTCTTATAGCCGACGTATTCCCCATAGGTATTATGTGGGAACGGGACCCCTAACTCTACAAGTCTAAAGAAACATCTAGCTGAGAGTGCGGATTCAACAAGTGCTATATCTCCATGCATACATCCGCCTTGGAATAATGTTTCAGCCATCTCATAAACGGAATCAGGACTCTCTCCTGCAACGGTAAGTTTATAATATGTCTGTTTATCAGAACCTGTATTTCTTGATGTTCCTTTCATTAATCCTTCTGTAATAAGGGCGATATCTCTCTGCCCAAATGAGTAGAGTCTATCTACTGCATTGAGTCCTGCTGCACCGGACCCAACTACAGCGGTATTTAAAGAATAGACATCTATATTTAACCCTTCTATTTGAACTTGAGTGTATTCCATATCCGATACCTCCTTATAGTCTCCTTAGATGGAATCCACCATCTACATTTATTATCTCTCCGGTGGAGAATGTCAACTTTCCAGAGCAGAGCACCGAGACCGCATTGGCTATATCCTGGGGGTATCCCCATCTTTTTATCGGTGTAATGCCTTCAGCAATTAGTTTATCATATTTTTCTTTTACCACACTAGTCATATCTGTTAGTATAATTCCGGGTCTAATCTCGTAGACATATATACCATAACTGGCTAGTCTATCTGCAAAAAGCTTTGTCAGCATACTTACACCAGCCTTGGATATACAGTACTCACCACGGTTGGTGGAAGAGGTATAAGCGGATATGGAGGATATATTTATAATTACTGGTAGAGTATCAATACCAGATTCAACAAGCTTTATCATCTCCTTTGCCACTAATTGGGTCAAGAATAATGTCCCTTTTAGGTTTATTCCTATCACAAAATCAAAACTTTCCTCGGTCATCTCTAGGATGTCTTTACGCTCTTTTGGTGCAACTCCGGCATTATTAACAAGTATATCAATCCTTCCAAACTCTTTAATAACAGTCTCTACCAATCTTTTTCTATCATTTCCATCTGCTAGATTGCCTTGAATATAGAGAAATGGGACATTGTAGATTTTAAAAGCATCTAAGTTTTCTTTTACATTTTCTGGAGAGATAATATCAAAGATGACAATGGCGCATCCTTCTTTAGCTAACTGTTGAGCGATAGCATTCCCTATCCCTCTTGCCCCTCCTGTTATTATAGCGGTCCTTCTATCTATCATCTGTTAACCTCCTACACTTCAAATATGTTTTACTCCATTATTATACAGTATACTATTTACAACACAAAAGAGATTCTCAGAGTATTGGTCCTAGTCTGAAGTTCAGATAAAGAGATCTAGATATTAACATCCCCCCTTTCCGTAGTGTTATCATTAGATAAAACACTAAGTAGCCTCTTGGAAACTTCCCTTGACAAATGTGGGAGGGAGAATAAAATATAGGTAAAAGTTAGTGTGAGGATTATATCTCTAGGGCTATAGAGCCCGTATAGAAAGAGATTGTACCTTGATAGTTAAATATTTGGGAGTAAAAAGAGTAAAATCTCTCTAAGAGACCTTCTTGTAGTCTCTCATACTCTTATATCCTAGTACCAAACAAACTCAAATCTACTTAGCCTCTTCAGCCCAACTGATAAGCTTTCCAACTATATTAGGCTTAGCAAAGTCTACCCAAACGAATATCTGATTGATACATACAAGAGTTATCAGCCATATCCACTGTTTCCTGCTATAAACCCTAGCTTTCTCCAATTTTAGACGAGGACCTATACTTAGTGTAGAGTTCA
>JACIXS010000054.1 GCA_014360335.1 bacterium
AACTTTATTAGACTTCACCCACGGCATAGGAGCTAATCCCCACTTAAAAGGAGCATTCTGATAGTTAGTATAAGCTTGGGTCGGGAGCATAAATGTCATACCTATTTTCCCTGTTCCAAATAAAGGACCTAGTTGAGATAAAACTTGAGCAATCGCAGGGGTAGGAGCCACTTTATGCTTATATATAAGATCAGCCACTGCCTGAACAGCTTCCACTACTCCAGGAGAGTCTAATCTAGTAGACTTAGCTAACCCTGTCTTATAATGTTCTGGAGTAAATGGGTCATCTCCCCAAAGATATGCTGCCATCCAGATGTTCTGCAAATTACTAGTATCTATTCCGTACTGTGCATTAACCCCTTCCCCATAATTCTGTGTTAATTTCTTAGCATATTGAAGCATCTTATCCCAATTCCAGCTCTTGTCATTCCAATCTATAGGAGGATAGGCAAGTCCAGCTTTATCAAACAAATCTTTATTGTAGACCATCATTATACCGTAATTAGTTACTTGAGGAACTGAATAGAATCTTCCGCTACGTTTATAGATATTAACTACTCTTGGAATAAAGGCTCCTAAATTATATTTATCTCTGTTAATATATGGTGTAAGGTCAAGTAAAAGTCCTCGAGCATAATAATCACCAAATCCAGATATTCCCCATTGAGAAAATACGTCTGGTGGATCTCCTGCTGCAACCATAGTAAGAAGTTTCTGATCCATCTGATTGTATGGAACTATTATCAGATTCACCTTAATATTCGGATATTTCTCCTGGAACTTAGGTATAACATACTCTCTCTGCCATTTATTTTCAACAGGATTACTTCGCATAAGCCAAGTTATAGTTACTTCCTCTGCAAACAAATTAGCGACACCCAAGACAAAACATATTAAAGTTACTAAAATAGTAATCAAAGTCTTCTTCATCTTACATATCCCTCCTCATGTTAAATTAAATCTTATATATTGCTAAACTTAAGTCTAGTCTCTACCACATCTGAAAATGCCCCCCCTTTAAAAACAACTGAATTGAAAGTCTACTTTTAACATCTATACTTCATTCTTTTATCACCTCTCTTAAAAGTCTATGTTTACCTGAAATACCTAAACTTCGCACCTAATTCTTCCTCATCCCGCATAGGGCAGATCATAAAGAGCCATAATGTATGGATGGCTTTCATCATACTGAGTCAAAGGCTTAGGATTTTCTACCCTCCCAATCGGACGACAATTTCTACCCTCTGCCCCTACTACCATATCTCCTATATCTTCTCGTATCAAGTCTGCTTTCTCTAGTATCATCTTAACTATATCAGGATACTCTTTAGCAACATTAGTAGTTTCACCAATGTCTTTCTTTAGATTGTATAATTCACATATAGGCTGTCCATTCCTAGAAACATAAAGTTTCCAGGAACCTACCCTTACCGCCTCTAAGTTATCCAACCAATAATAGTAAAATGCCTCATAAGGGCTATGTGCACTAGATTCACCTATTATCAAATCCCAAATGTCTTTTCCATCAATAATCCGGTCATCAGGTACCTTTACTCCGGCTAGTCTGGCAAAGGTGGGTAGAAAGTCCATCGCAGTTACTAGTTCCGAGCAAACTCTCCCCGATGGTATAACTCCAGGCCAATACATTATACATGGAACCCTTTGTCCACCTTCCCATGTCGTTCCTTTAGTCCCTCTTAATGGAGCATTACTTCCACCTTCCGATCCGGCACGTGAGCCATTATCTGAAGTAAATATAACTAATGTATTCTCTTCTAAACCTAATCTCCTAAGTTCATAAAGTAAAACACCTACACTCCAATCTATACATTCAACCGCTGCGCCATAGGGTCCATTCTCTGATGATTTCAGAAAGCGCCAGGGGACATATATCGGAAGATGAACATACATATGGGCTAAGTATAAGAAAAATGGTTCCTCTTTATGATCTCTAATGAAACGAACACACTCTTCAACATATCTTTCGGTCAGCGAAGCTTGATCCGGCTGTTCTTGAATGACCTCTTCGTCCCTTAAAAGTGGTAATGGCGGATAGTGAGAGCGAAAGCCAGCTTGACGCCCCATATCATTACTATAAGGTAACCCATAATAACTATCAAAACCATGCCTTGTAGGTAGAAATTCTGGCTGGTCACCACAGTGCCATTTACCTACAATCTTAGTAACATAACCCGCCTGTTTGAGAAGTTTTGCTATAGTTATCTCTTCAGGATTTAGTCCTACTCCATGACCAGGGAAAAGAACAGGTAGTCTTATCTTTTCAGGATTTACCCTAGCTATCTGCACTGGAAAAAGATATGGTAATCCTTCAAAACTTCCAAAACCTATTCTCCTAGGGTAACATCCTGTTAGCATAGCCCCTCTAGATGGAGAACATACCGGAGAAGCCATATAAAAGTCTGTAAACCTTATACCTTCTCTTGCCATTCTATCCAAGAATGGTGTCTTATTCCATTTAGACCCGTAACATCCTAAATCTCCGTAACCTAAATCATCACAGTTTATTAGAATAATATTAGGATGATCAAGCGGTGGTCGATTACTCACAGCCTTACCTCCTTAGTTAACTTCTAATTTTTTGCTAAGCTTTTTATCTCTTTCATCTATACAGCTCAGTAGTAAACTTAAATCTATCTCCCCTTATAATACTCTTTCTTACCTCTATCGGCTTCTCATCTATTAGATATGTAACTCGCTCTACTAAGAATGCAGGGACTCCTACCTTGCTTCCCAATATCTTTGCCTCTTCTTTTCTAAGAACTACCGGCTCTAACGTCTCTCGAACCTTTAAGATCCTTAACTTGTATTTGTCCTCTAAAATGTCATATAGAGGCACTTCTTCTAGATTCTCCTCTAACAAGTTGGGACATACCTTTACAGGTATAAAGATACTTTCCACTATCACTGGCTCATTATCCAAATGCCTTATCCTCACTATCTTATTTAATTCTTCTCCCTCTGAAATGTCTAAAGCCTCTTGTATCCCTTTTGTAGGTTTAATTATCTCCTTAGCAATAACCTTTGTGTGGAAATCTAGATGCCTACTCTGCATCTCTCTACCAATACTATAGAACCTAAGGAGACTCTGCTCAAACTTCGGCTTAACTAAAAATACTCCCTTACCCTGTTCTGAGATAACATAACCTTCTTCTTTAAGTTCTGCTATCGCCTTTCTTACTGTACCTCTACTTACTCCAAACTCTCGACAGAGCTCTTCCTCAGTCGGCAAAAATCCACCTTCTTTTACCTCTCCATTCCTTATTCTATTCAAAAGTATCTCTTTAAGCTGATAGTATAACGGTATTGGGCTATTCTTATCTAAACCCTTAACTTCATTTATTTGTAGCTTCATATACTTATATATACAACTAAATATCCAGAATGTCAAGAGGATGTGTTAACGTTCTGTGATATTAACAGAGGAAGTGTAGGAGGAATAATCTTAACTAATCTCTATCTCCATCCCTATAGATATTTCTATAACCTTCTCTCCAAATGCTTCTTTAAATAGATCAATAGCCCTCTCTCCTGTGCAATGGCAAGGGGCTAGCCTCTCTATGTTTAGATTCTTGAATTGTTCAATTATCCCATATATTTCATTCTCAGACTTATCGTATAAATGAAAGCCTCCTAGAACCAAGTATATCGGATTTAAGAAGAGCTCTCTTACCTTTCTAAGTATAATAACTATCCCTGGATGAGCACAACCCGTAATTACCGTAAGCTTATCGTTTCCTACAACTAATGCCTGCTCTGGTAGGGGGCTATTGTTATATTTGCCGATGATTTCTCCAGTAGTAAATATATTTTCCTTTATCTCCACAGGGTCTTCCACTTCTACGATATTTACTCCAAATGCTTTTATCCTCTGCTTAAAACTAAAGCTAGAACTCTTACAGATAAAGACATTTACATTTGGATTTTCTCTTAAGATATACCAGAGTCCTCCTGTATGGTCCCAATGGTCGTGAGAGATAACAACATACTTTAATTGCTTTATATCGACCCCTAATTTTATAAGATTTTCTTTTAGAAAATCCTCATTAGAGAATGTATCAAAGAGTAAATCGTTATCGACCAAGAAGGAAACTCCCCAACCGATAGTTCTCCTTTCAAGCTCTGTAGATGCCTCCGCAATAATCTTTATCTCCATAAAACCCCAAACAATTTTTAAGTTTACTCTTAATCAATCTCTAAGTATACCAAAGGGGCTCTAAACTGTAGATAGAGCCCCTTCTCCTCTTAAGATAACTTAACCGCTTGATGTAACAGTTGAATGCTAGCTAAAATACCTTCTTCAGAAGGTGCCTTACCTTCAAACTCTATAGAGAGATAACCATTATAACCGACATCTTTGAGCATCCTAACAATTTTAATATAATCAGGATTGAGATTGAAATCGTAGAAGATTCCGCCACCCCAGTACGTCTTTGCATGAA